>NZ_CAWPKW010000094.1:0-12390 GCF_963888615.1 Brasilonema octagenarum UFV-OR1
TTTACCCAGGACAATCTTGCCGATATTTGGAAAGATGGCGAATATGCGCAGATGCGAGATGAACTGCTGCAGTTGATGATGCGGTTCAAACTGTGCTACCAAATACCAAGTCGTCCTGGCACTTATATTGCACCTCAACTGCTTTCGGTTAACCAACCCGATTACACTTGGGACGACAGCAATAATCTAATTTTGCGCTACGAGTATGATTTCATGCCCAAAGGTATCCTCACCCGCTTCATCGTTGAGACACACTTTTGGATTGAACAACAAAAACTTGTCTGGAGAAGTGGGGTTGTTCTTGATAAAGACCAAACGCGTGCTGAAGTTATTGAAAACTATAATCAAAAGCAAATTAAAATCCGTGTTGCCGGAAACCGCAAGAAAGAACTACTAGCAGTTGTCACCCACGAACTCGAAAAAATTCATAAGTCTTTCGAGCGTTTGCAGTATCAAACTCTTGTTCCCTGCAATTGCTCTAGCTGTCAAGGAAGTCAGACGCCTTATTCCTACCTTTTGGACGTGCTGCACAGGTTCCTAGATGCTCGTCAGAACCAAATCCAATGTCAGAAAAGCTTTCAAATGGTTGATGTCCGAAAATTGATTGACGATGTTATGCAGCAAACCTCGGGAGCAGAGTTGCAACGGGAATTAGAACAGAAGAAAAATGAATCTCAGCAATCATTTATGCCAGAACCCATAATCAGAAATCAAGTCTTCATAAGCTATAGCCATCAAGACCAACAATGGTTTACCATACTCCAGAAACACCTAAAACCCATGATTCGCAATCAAAAACTCGCGGTGTGGGATGATACCAAAATCCAACCGGGTGCTGAGTGGCGACAAGAAATCGAAGAAGCGATCGCAGCAGCAAAAGTAGCTGTGTTGATGGTTAGCCCTGACTTTTTAGCATCAGATTTCATTGCTGATGATGAGTTACCTCCACTCCTAAATACAGCTCAAGCCAAAGGACTTACGATTATTTGGATACCGTTGCGTTTTAGCAGTTACAAAGAAACAGCAATTGAAAAGTATCAAGCAGCGCACGATCCCAAGAATCCTCTAAGTAGGTTGAGTGAGGCAGAGCAAGATGGAGCTTGGGTGGACATCTGTAGTAAAATCAAAGAAGCAGCATTCAAGATTAATCAAGTGTAACAAAAGTGATATTTACTACAAAAATTTAGTTACTCCTATCACTATTAAATAATTTATCGAATCAGCCCTTCATTTGCTATAAAGATTAGGCAATTTTGTCCAGGTAGATAGAAGACATTACCCCCAAGGTTCGCAAACGAAAGAGGAAGCTGTTTGATGAATTTAAGAAAGTCGCTTCAAATTGTGTCCAGCCTTCAGGAGTCATGGGTTGTGCTGGATTATTATCTGCAATGCACAGACACTAATCATTTTCAGACTATTTTGCAAAAAATTCGCTATATATTTCCATAAAGAAATGCGCGGGGGACTTGATAAGGACGCTAGTACCGCAAGGCGGAAGTCAAAAGTCAAAAGTATTATGGAATGGGCTTTTTAGCTCTTTCAAATGGTCTGTTTATTTCCGCCACGTTATACAAGAGCAAATTTACTAACTTTTTACATAGATTTTACAAAAATTTCACTTTATTAGCTGGCAATATATGTGTATTCTTTTACTGTTAAGTTTAAAAAAAGAATTAATTTTGATCAAACGTAAATAAACAAAAATATGGTGAGTCAAAATTTTGGATTCAATGGCTTTTCATTTTAATTGAAACAAAGAAAAATTAATTTGGAGGGCTAATTGGCTCCAAGATACGAATTTGAGCGAAAAACAGGGAATTTGCTTATCTATTGTCATTTTTATTTTTGGCTATTTAACCTAATTGTTGCCTTCATTTAGATTGATTTTAGAAATAGATTTTTAGATTTTCATTTATAACGCTTATCAGTGTGCTTTCTGGAGTTTTGGTTGTCAAAATAGCTTTTTACTCTTGAAAAACGACTTTTGCAACCAAATTAGACGTAAACTCTCATAAAAGAAAACCTTTGAGAAAAAGTTTGCGATTTACTAAATCTTTTTGCAGAACGATGCCATTACTCTTCGTAACAGATAGTAGTAGAGTTTATCGTCTGCTTAGTGACACTGCTAGAACTATGTCATAAGTTTATGGACGAGCTAAACCTCTACCTGCAATCGCTTATTCAAGAAGCTTGCAGTCACCCACCAACCAGCCCACAGCGTAGTAAAGCCATCAATTCTTTGCTCCGAGTTCTCCTTAAATCAAGGCGTACTGGGAGCGAAGGGAATGATCTCTACGAAGAAGCTCTATATAAAACCATGTTTAATGTGAGCAAAACACTTTGCGACAAATATGATCCAAGTCGAGGTTCATTTTTGGCTTGGTTTAACACCTGTCTTCGCAATCAGTACAGGGATGAAATTCGCGCGGCTAAACGCGATCGCTCTCACAGACAATCTGTATGGCAAAGTGATGAGGTTGAACTCGACCCCTTAGATCTAGTTCCTTCTGGAATAGATGCTAACTTACTGCTTGATACTTGGGAATCATTTGTCCAATGGATCAAAGACGATCCTGAGAATCTTCTTCAGGCTTGCCACATAGCAACTAACCCAAAAGCAAACTGTCAATTGCTTGCCCATTTGAGACTCGTCGTTGGTAAAGAATGGCAGGAAATTGCTGCGGAAGTTGGCTCGACACGTGGTGTAATCTCTTCTCATTGGTGCAGAAAATGTGAACCCTTACTCCAAGAGTGGTTAGATATAAATCAGAGGCTGTTTGGAGAAGATAATTATGAGCGATAAGCTAAATGTCTTACGAGAACTAGCCATTCCCTTCCCAGTGACTGCATCGTTTCGCCGACAAGCCAGAGCTTATGCGTCGCAGTATTTCACGCAAGATGCCCAAGAAAGAGTCTATTTTAAGACTCTAGCTGTACTCGTTGCTGATGCGTATTTTCGTTTGCTCGGTTTTGAGACTAATGTTATTCAACCAGAAAGATGGAATGCTATCCGGCGTCTATGGAGTGAAGTGAGCGAGCTAGAACTTCCTGGATTAGGCAATTTGGAGTGTTGTGTACTTGCTACAGGACAGGATACTGTGATTCTACCACCGGCAAGTTTGAGCAATCACATCGGCTATTTATTTGTAGAAATTGCTAGTTCAGAAAAAGAAGCGACATTAATTGGGTTTGTGCCTGCTTTTCATCCCGAAACCACAGATACAGAAGTGGCGATGGCGCAGAGCGCCCGCTTCGCGATCGCTGATTTACAGTCTATGGATGATCTAATCGATTACTTAGCGCAACAAGAAACATCTTCACTTACTGATTCACTGACTGAAATAGTCCAGACAAATGACCTGACGCGAGAATTTGCAGAAAAAAAAATTACTTACTTAAGAAACTGGTTGAATAACATTTATGAGGCGGACTGGGAACCCTCAATGCGCGATCTCAGGAGTGCAACCTGCAAGAAAAAGCTCCAGTTGGCAGGGCAAGTATTTGAAATGCAACTTTCTGTTTCCCAGAACAACGACAAATTGATTTTTGTCAGAGTTAATGTCCAATGTAAAAATGGTTCTCTGCCTAGAGGAATGCAGGTCAGTGTGCCAGACGAATCTGATATTTATACCGAAACAGTCAATGAGGCGGCTGATTTGATTTCTATCCCTCTGGAATTATCTTCAGGTGAGGAGTTCTGGGTAGAGTTGCGGATAGGAGAAATTTTCATTAGAGAATACTTTATCGCCTAAAAAAAGTTGCAATGGCATTTAAAATCTCCTTTAAAATTGGCGGACGAGTACAACTTAACCATTCTGAAGTTCTGCCTGTCACCCTTGCCATCTACGATCAAGAAGGACAAATTGAAGAACTCGTTTCCTTTCTCTCTCCTCTACCAAAACCTCTCGAAGATAAGTTCAAAGAATGGCAGTATTATATTGGTCTTCAAGGTAATCGTAAGGTAGCAAAAAATCGTGACAAGCTGATTTCAGGAGTAGTCAATCTCACAGAACTAGCAAATTCCTTGAAAACCGAATTAAACAAATGGTTGGGTAGGGATGGCTGGATCGATGAGAATGGACAATCAGATCAGCGTGTCAGTCGGGTTTTAGAAAAATTTAGGAAGAAAATTACACAAAAGGATGAAATCCAAATTATTGTACAGACAGAAGACCGACAACTGCGGGGACTGCCTTGGCAAGAGTGGGATACCTTGGCAGCGTATACTAGCAGAGGTGTAGAAGTGGCAATTAGTGCCACAAATTTTAAGCGGCTGACTCAGAAGCAAACACCACAACTGAAAGCAACTGCACGCATACTTGTAGTGTTTGGTGACGAAAAGCTTGGTTTTGCAGAAGAAGAGGATTTTATCAAAAGCCTGAGACAGCATGGTGGAGAACCTCATATCCTCAGACAACCTACGCGCCAAGAGTTAGAACAAAAGTTAAAAGACTCTCAAGGCTGGCAGATTTTCTTTTTTGCCGGACATAGTGAAAGCGATCGCGACGGACGAATTGGGCGCATTCAAATTAACTCAGCCGATGGCGCACAAGGAATTATCGAAATCACTGAACTGAGAGATTTACTCGAAGGTACGATTCAGAAAAAATTGCAACTGGCAATCTTTAATTCTTGTGATGGTTTAGGACTGGCAAACCAACTAACCGAGCTATCTCTACCCTACTGTATTGTGATGCGCGAAATGGTTGAGTCCTCAGTCGCTAGAGAATTATTGAGGCATTTTCTGGAAGCTTTTGTCAAAGATAGCTCTTTATTTGCATCGATGAATGCAGCACGACAGCAGTTACAAAAGAAATTTGAACCGGGCAAAAGTTGGCTACCTGTAATTGTTGCTAATCCTCTGGCGAAAGAACTGACATGGAATCGTTTGTTTTCCGAGAGGAGGTTATCTTGGCGCTGGGAGATGGTATTGGGCATGATTGCGATCGCTGTGCTAGTTTGCCTACCCATAGGGATATTCAGCGAGTTTCAGGGTTGGGAAACCTTGACACTTTACGCAGGACTCTACCCTCACCTGGTAGTCTATCCTTCCCTGTTTCTCTGGATGCCTCTGTTTGCGGCTTACAGAGCACATTGCATGATTCGCGTCAAGACACGCCCGTTTGTATTTTTGACACTCTTAACTATTTTTCTCGTATCGGGGGGGCTGTTCTTTGAGCTTACGGGCGATCGCATCATGTTAATGGAGTTCAAATCCGATGCGACGACGACAATTTATGCACAGCAACTTCCCCAACTCTACTTAAAGTGGCAAACTTCAGCAGCAGATATTCAGAACATTCCCCAAGAAATTTTTAATACCCGTCAGATTTTCGATGTTGACGGGAATTTGACACTGAAAAAATCAGAGTTAGAGCCAGTCATTAAACGTCTTCATACATTGGATAACATCGCAGGATTTCAAGGACTTTTGCGGATTGCTACCGCTTATGATGTTTGGCGACAAAATACTCAACCCTTTTCAATTAGTCGATGGTTTTACGCCTTCACCTTTATTGCCATTATTTCTTGTGGTGTCCAGATTTTGGCGCTTGTGGCGACGATTTGGTTTGTACCAGATTCCATATTTAACAAGAATAAATACTTGACATATGTCATCATCTGTGAACTAGGTATTCTGTTGTGGGTGCCCTTTCAAAGCTACAGCATAGAGCATACCAAAAGCCTGTTATTTTCACCTGAGTTGAAAGGTACTTTAGCTGGACTCAATGTTCTTCTTTATGCAATTATTGCCATCATATTTTCAGCAACTGTTAGCAGCATCTACAGAAGTGCCACCAAAAAATATCAGCCTATTTTATTGTCATTCTTGTTAGGTAGTTTCATTTTGACGCTTCTAGGTAGCTGGTTTGGAGTTTATCTCATTGATCACCTATTTGGAATGAATAGTACCAATCCGCTGACTCCTTGGTTTGCAAGTAGCCTTTTCTTTGCTGTTTTATTTTTCTTCCTGTTCGTGCGGTTGATTGATCATGGCGTTGGAGACGAGTGAATATGGAAGGTAAATTAGTCAGCAAAGAACAGCAGAAAGTAATGCTGATTGTAGGCTTGGCATACATTTTGCCGATTATACTGATTGATTTGGGATTAGTTCCTTTTCGGGCGCGATTTTATGTCCTCATCTTGGCTGCTATAGCTATTTTTGCGATCGCGCAACTGTACCGATTCTCTGCTTTAGAACTGGGATTTACGAAACGACACCTGGGAAGTTCTCTCAAAGCGATCGCCCTACCAACATTGGCTTCTGCTTTGCTCATGTTCATTTACTATATTATGCAAGGGCCACGCATCGACAACTCTGCATACAAATGGACTTTCTATCTTTTCTTTGTTGGTGTATCTTCTCCTGTACAAGAGTTTTTATATCGCGGCTTTTTATTCGGGATTTTTTCTAGAGCAAAGTTGGCGATTTGGGTACAGATTCTGCTCTCGACATTACTCTACAGTTTTGTTCATCTCATCTATCGAGATGTACCTACGCTGCTGTCCACATTTATCCTTGGTCTGTTCTGGGGCTGTCACTACGCAAAGTATCGCAATTTATATAGTATTATCGTCAGTCACTCAGTACTGGGTGCGATCGCTATCCTGATTGGATTGGTGTAATTCTTGCCGATAGCAGCCCTCTCATCTCCTTAATGCAGTGCTACAGGATGTTCAAGAAATAGACTAATTACAGTTCAGATAATTTACAGTTAGTCTGGTAAAATAAAGCTCATGCAAAATTGGTTGAGTGTTTTGCAGTACAGGGTGACTATAGTACGTATCTAGATTAAGCCAGTAGTGCGTTAAGCGTTCGCGTAGCGTGCGCCTCTGGCGCTTAGCTCTGCCGTTTGCGCAGCGCCCCTTTTAGGGGCTAGGCAATCGCCGAAGGCGAGGCGAAAGCCCATCGCTATTTTAGTGAGTCTGGTATCAGGCTCAAGCAAAATTTTTTAAGTGTTGTGCAGCACGGGGTGACTATCGTCGTACGTATCTAGATTGAAGCTGTAGTGCGTTAAGCGTTCGCGTAGCGTGCGCCTCTGGCGCTTAGCTCTGCCGAAGGCGGGACGAAAGCCCATCGTCATTTTAGTGAGTCTGGTATCAGGCTCAAGCAAAGTTTTTTGAGTATTGTGCAGCACAGGGTGACTATCGTACGTATCTAGATTGAAGCTGTAGTGCGATCCTCCTTGGCGTTGGCGTTCGCGGAGCGTCTCGAAGAGAAGCCATCGCTATTTTAGTTGTTCTGGTATAAAGCTCAAGCAGAATTTTTTGAGTATTGTGCAGCACGGGGTGACTATCGTACGTATCTATATTGCGAGGGATACGAAATTGCAAAGGTAAGTCAGAATGCCTGCTGCTGTAAGCTTCCATTCTGCAATTCTATCTACAAACATCGATTATCTCAGTTACCAAAAGCTACCACTATAAGGAATACAGTCCTATGAAATTCATTGTTGGGTTATCCAGTCTTGCTTTATTTTCACTCTCTAGCATTTCTCCGTGTTTAGCCGCAAGTCAATCGATCAATCCCTCAACAGATCAATCCCTATCGAGTCAATCTTTACCCAATGTAGCAAAAACAATCCAGGTGGCTCAGACCTTCCGCTCTATCACCCAAGAAATCAATACAGTAGACCGCGAGATACGCAACACACAAAGAGCTAGGCAAAGACAGGAACGTTTAAATTTTTATAGACAACGAAAACAAGAACGTGCAGCAGCAGCAGCAGCTAGACGTGAGCAAGAACGAAGATACTTTGAAAGTCTTACTCCAGAGCAACAAAAGCAATATATTGCTCAGAAACGAGCTAGACAGGAACAACAAGCGAAACAGATGTTACTAATGCTTGGAGTATTGGGGGCAGCAATGGGGGGAAACTCAGGAGCGTCATCACAACAAACACAAGAATATTACTATATACAAAACCCCTCAACACCAAGCTATAACTCCGCTCCCCCATCTACTGCACCAATTGGGCCCATATACGGATCTGGTCCTGGAGGATCATTCTATGGCAATTAGACCAGAACAATAATTAGAACGGCGCTATGGGAGTGAGACTAATAACTTTTCCATCTCACTCGTTCCCTATACCTGATATTTCTCCAGCGCAACATGAGTATCTTTAAACAAAAAAGGATTATGAATTTAAGTAGAATCGGTTTGATTTTAGCTCCGATTTTAGTGACCTCTGCCACTTTTTTTCCTTCTCAGGTAAGAGCACAATCGCGAATTACTTCAGTCGGTGATGCTGCTCTTAATGCGGCTGATCATTGTCAGAAGAAAGCTCCAGCATTTGTGCGCAATAATCCCACATATATTAAGATTGTGGGTATTCGCTGCTCAGAAATTGTTCACAAAGTTGTTGCATCTCTTAGGGCAGCTAAATATCGTCCGACAGGTTTAAATTTACAATCAGATAGAGATCTGACGGTTTTCATCAACAGAACTTCTCCTATTCTTGTAAGGGATGCTTCTGTTACTCAAAGTATTAGAAGTGCGCGAGTGGTATTTAGCGATGATGTGATAGAGACAATTCTCTTGGGATCAATTGGTGCGTATGCGTATCTGGATTTTGGCATTGACATTACTCACAATTCGCGTAATCGAACAATTGGAGGATGGCAAGCAGCAATTGGCGGTAACTCAAGAGCGTCATCAAGATCCAACTCCTCACCAGTGGCTTTACCTTCTCCTAATTCGCCTCCTCCTTATTTACCTTCTCCGAATTTGTCTCCTATGAATGCACAAAAAAAGATTTCGGAGCCGCGAGTTTTAGCCCAAATTTCCAATAGCGTTTGCAAAAAGTACGTTACAGTTAAACCAAAAAATGATAATTGTAACCGATTAACAGTTAACGGAATGTTGACTTTAAACGGCTCTAAACTTGATACCACTGGAGTGGATTTCGAAAATGACTCACAACGTGAAGCTTATATCGACAGAGGGGTAAGTGTGTTGCTGGAAGACACATCCTTTATGAATCTTCTGATATCTCCTTCGAGTCATTTGACTAGAGAGGAACAAGTAAATATTTTACGTAACGTCACTGTTATTTATGGAATGCTAAAAAAAGCAGGATACTAAAATTATCATAATCTAGTTCTTAGTAAGGAATTTCTTTCTGCTTTTAGGACTAAAGTTTTTACTACTAACCTTTAACTATTTACCCTGAGGATAATCTTTTCTATAATTTTTTAAATTTTTCAATGCTGAAATTTATGTCTGAGCTATCAAAGAAGCTAACAAATCTTTCCTTTGTAGGTGGTGCGATGCTCCAGCAGGGAGCCAAGCCCTTGCGGGCGATCGCACTGTTACTTCTTTCAACCACCCCTTCCTATGCTACAAGCCTCAATAGTATTTTCTTCATTACCAAGAGCGACAACGGTAACCAGGTGCATTATGGTGTGCAGACTAATGCAGACTGCTCTCTGAAAACTTCTAAACCTGTGTACCCCTACTGGAAGCTCGAAAGTGGTCGGTTAGAGCGTTTGCTTGCTATGGAGGTTCCAGCTTTCGGTATTGCTAGCCAATCAGTCTCAGGTAACGAAGTAGTCATGGAAGTGAACGGCTTCAAAGCACGAGGAATTTCCAAACCTATTACAATTCGGTCTACCCGATTAAAAAGTCAAGAGTGTCAAATATCGGCTTTTACAAAAATCAACGGCGAAGCTACTCAGCTACTCCAAGTCCATATTGATTTGACTAGACAGGGTTTATTTGGGCTTGGTGGTACCGTTCACAGCATCACATTTTACGGTGCTGGTCAAAAGCAGGAAGAGATTGTCTGTAGATCTAATTGCAGTTTCTAAGGAGTCGGGTTGAGCAATGCGAAACCCAATCTACACTTAATGCACTATTTTATTAGAGAAGATGGTGATTTGAAGATTTATGATAATATTTTTTATCTTAACAAAAGAATCAATACGAATTATCATATCCTTGCCAAAGAGCGACTTGTTGCCTCAGTTCCAACATATCTAAATGATTGCTGGCAAACGCTTTTCGTAAAAGTGGATAAGGAATAAACTCATCATACTTTTGAATTTGTGGAGCATCCATTTCACTCACTAAATCCTGATTATTTATTCTTTGCTCACATAAGGAAACAATTTCAGAATAAAGAGATTCGATTTTTTTATGAGCTAATTTAAGTGTCAAAAAATAAGGATTGTCGCCACTTATACTGCTAATTTCCAACGACTCGCGGCAAAAACAGTTCAGCAATTTTTCCAAAGTATGGTAAGCGACAGTTCCCATCCAAGGAAAAATGCAGCACTTTCCCTTTTCTAATTGCAAAATATTACGTTTATCGAGTCCAGCATCTCTTGCTAATTCACGAGCTGAATGCAAACGTTTCAAAGCATTCTCTTGTAAGTAGCTGTACTCGATATCCTCAAACAACACTTGTCGCATTCGTTGCAAAATTCTTGTATGAATCGTACCACTACCACCCCGCCAAAAAATACTAGCCTTACCATCTACCTGCTTAACTAAAATAATCTTTCTTTTAAAATCAACATCTACAACTTCCCAAGTTTTCCCTGCCAAAGCAAATAGATGTCCAACCGGAGACGGCATTGTGATACTACCAATTTCTGTTGTTCCTTGCTTAACCACATATTCTTGATTATCAGGAAAAACAGCATAAAACTGAAACTTACCTACCACCTTCTCCCCAGCCAATCCAACGATGAGTTTACCTTGCTCAGTTAAATGAAGATGATCAATATCAATGAGATAGCGCAATAATAACTTAAAATTTTCTTGAGAAATAGCAGCAAAACTTGGTAGACTTAAAACCTCTTTAGCAAGAGCAGCAGGAGAAACTTCTCCCATTGCTACTAAAACACTCATTGTCTGATGGTATAACAAACTCAACGGATATCTAAGAGGTTTAATTGGTTCAATCCACCGTTCCTCTAAATAAAGTTGAATAACTGCAATACATTGCAAAAGTTGCCAAGGAACTTGTTCCGGTAAAGATGCTTCTGCATGTACTTTCTCCTCAGCACAAACAAACCGGATATCAGCAGCTTCACCTCTTCTTCCAGTACGTCCCAACCGCTGTAAAAAACTAGCAACAGAAAGAGGCGATTCCAACTGAATAACTCTCTCCAAATAACCAATATCAATACCCAACTCTAAAGTCAACGTCGCAGCAGTCACCGCAGGATAATTTGGTTCACGCATAGCAGCTTCAGCCGCTTGACGCAAACTCGCAGAAATACTACCATGATGCACATGATAAATATCTGGATACCCATCTTCAGCAGCAATTTGACGCAAAGATGAAATCACAGATTCCGTTTGCGACTTATTATTCGCAAAAATCAGACACTTCCGAGACTTACTCAAATTAAAAAGATATCTATCATATACACTTACGTCTTCTTCTCTCTTCTCTTTTCTTCTCTCTGCGTCCTTGGCGACTTGGCGGTTCGTTTCAGACAGAACAAAATGCTCAACAGCAAGTTTAATTTGACGCTTTCCTCCCTCAATCTTCGGAGTAACCACCAACTTATCAGTCCCAGAACATAACCACTCCTCAGCCATCGAGTAATCACCCAAAGTCGCCGACAAACCAATTCTTCGAGGTTCTCTTTGCGTCAATCTTGCCAACCGTGCCAATTGACAAAGAATCTGACAACCTCGTTCCGAACCCATAAATGCATGAATTTCATCAATGATCACAAACCGTAAGTCACCAAACAAACGCGCTAACTCATGATGTTTATTAATTAATAAACTTTCTAAAGATTCTGGCGTAATTTGCAGAATACCTTTAGGATTCTTAAGAAGTTTAGTTTTATGACTTTGACTAACATCACCATGCCAATACCAAACGGGGATATCCGCCTCTTTCAACAAATCATTTAAACGTTCAAATTGATCATTAATTAAAGCCTTAATAGGACCAATATACAGTGCACCAATTGTAGCAGAAGGGTTTTCATATAATAAAGTCAAAACAGGTAAAAATGCCGCTTCTGTTTTCCCCGAAGCAGTACCAGCAGCAACGAGCAAATGAGCATCAGTGTTAAAGATAACTTTACAAGCTTCAATTTGAACTGGTCTTAATTCAGTCCAGTTATGACTGTAAATATATTCTTGGATAAAAGGGGCGAGTCGGGAAAATATAGCATCGCTCATTTTGTACTTACACCTTAACAGGATTGCTATACTCAGATCTTGTACCTCAGGCTGAGTACGCCCAGAACTTAAGTTCTGGGCTAATAAACCAAGTCCGTTAAAACGGAACGGCACATGCTATCTCCCAAGGGGAGACGCAATCATGCGAACAAGTCGGGAAACCCGCCCAACGCAGTGCCTCCTAAAAAACTTACTCAGTCCGTTTTAACGGACTTGGACTTTGAGCCAAGAAATTT
>NZ_CAWPKW010000095.1:0-12301 GCF_963888615.1 Brasilonema octagenarum UFV-OR1
CGCTTACGCAGTCGCCTAGGTCGGGAAACCCTCCTGCAGCGCTGTCTCACCGCCTACGCGGACTAAATAATAAAGGGGGTATTATATCCGGATTTGGTATCAATCAACCAATATTACAATCAGCGCTCTTCTAAACTAAAATCTCAATTAAAAGGTTCGCAGCACACAAGTAAACGGATTCAACAGTTATCAAAAAAACGTAGTTTTCAAGTGGATGATTATCTGCACAAAGCCAGTAGATTAATTATCAACCACTTGATTGCGAATCAAATCGGCACTTTGGTAATTGGTCAAAATCCATTTTGGAAACAGCAAGTCCTTATGGGGAAACGAAACAATCAAAATTTTGTTTTTATTCCTCACGCTAGCTTTGTCGAATTGTTGAGTTACAAAGCGCGACTTGTGGGAATTAAAACGATTATTCATGAAGAGTCTTACACTAGTCTTGCTGATTTTCTCAAATTTGACCCAATTCCAGTATATGTCCAAGCTCACTGCAAACTAGTTACATTTAGCGGTAAACGTATTCAAAGAGGAGTTTACCGTTCTGGTACTGGTGTCTTGATTCATGCCGATGTCAATGCTAGTTTCAATATTTTGAGAAAAGTAATCCCGACAGCTTTTAGCCAAGGGATAGAGGGTGTTGTAGTTCGCCCAGTCAGCGTTACACCTGATAAACAAGCGGCATGAGATATTTGTCTATGCTTTTTGGAACTATATTCCTTATTTCTATGAAATATGATGTTGCCACTATTATTCAAGGCTATGCTCAAGGTTATTTTCTCATGGCTGATGAGAATGATGTCTTGGGGTGGTATGGGAGTCGCGATCGCACTCTCATTCCTTTAGATCAAAGATTTCGCTATCCCAAGTCCCTACAGCGTGTTCTGAATCAAGAGCGTTTTAGCATTGCGATTAACCGCAATTTCAAAGCCGTCGTAGCTGGATGCGCTAACCGAGAATCAACTTGGATTTCACCAGAGTTAAAACAGATTTATTGGGAACTTTACCAGACGGGGTGGGCGTACAGTTTTGAAACTTGGCAAGGGGATGAACTGGCTGGGGGAATTTTAGGAATTGTGATTGGGGGTGCTTTTATTGGGGAGTCGATGTTTTACCGCATCCCGGAAGGTTCAAAGGTGGCTATGGTGAAGTTGGTGGAAATGTTGCGGAAAAAGCGATTTGTGATGTTTGATGCTCAGATGATGAATCCCCATTTGGAGAGGTTTGGTGCTTATGGGGTGAAAGATGATGAGTACATGGTGTTACTTGATAAAGCTTTGCATCGTTCTTGTTCTCTACTTTAGAATACAGCATGAGTAAAATTTACAAAATTTATCTCGATGTTTGTTGTTTGAATTGAACTCTAGACAATTTCGAACAATTTCGGATGCGTATGGAGGCTGAAGCAGTAACGGAGATTATTCAAAATTGCGAAGATGGCAAGTGGATATTGATGAATAGCGATATTATTGAATTTGAAGTTAGTCAACATTCAGACTCATTTAAACAACAACAGGTCAAATCGATACTAAATTTAGCCAAGATTTATATTCAATCAACTGAAAATCTTGATTTGAGAGCAGAAGAATTAATGAAGTTGAGTTTTAAATTTCACGATGCGTTACATTTGGCTTTTGCAGAAGCTGGAGATCCTGATGTATTTTTGACGACTGATGATCGACTGCTTCGGAAAGCAAAAAAATTTCAAAGTATTTTGAACATAGAAGTCGAAAACCCTACGATTTGGTTAATGAATGTTTTGCAAACAGAGAATGATAATGATGAAACTGACGGAAATTAGGCAACAAGGATATAAAGCTCTTATTGATGCTTTAGGGGTAGCAGGAACGCTGAGATTTTTACAGCAATTAGAAGTGGGTTATGGTGACTATACCAGAGAACGTCATCAATGGCTCAATCAACTCACAATAGATGATTTCCGTAATTATGTTAAACAAAAAAAAGTTGAATAACAAACACTCATGCTGATGAAATTAAATTGGCTATTGAAGATAATTGGCGCTCGCCAGCCAGAAGTAACTGACGTAAAAATGATATATCTTCATCGGTTTGCTGTCCATTCTCAACTCGATACAGAATTTCTTGAATATGTTCAATATGTGTTATTGAATACTTGTGAACAATAGATTAGCAATTTGGTCAAAAGGCAATTAAGCGTAATCAGGTAGCCTAGTTGGTGGGGTATTTCTATTGTTATAATCGAGGGTCATGTTTACCTGTATGCAGCCAATAAATGGGTGCTAATAAACCAAATGGTTTCCATTGTGATGAATTACGAATTACCCCAATAGTTCCTCTTTCATCTGTGCGAATAAATGTAAAATTTGGTCTGGGTGGTTGTCCCATAACACCAAAAGAAGAACAAGCAAAATAAGTAATTTTACATCCCCATAATTGACTCCATTTTTCAAAGACTTTTTGTGTTTCTGGAAATTTTAAATCCATTAATTTCTTTACTTTATGACGATAATTCCATAGCTCATATCTTGCACCTATCCGTAAAAAACCGTACAAGCTAAAAAGATGTGCGATAAAGCCACATAATTTTTCTTGGCTTTTCTCGATTAATAAAGGATTTTTTGTTTAATACTGAGTGACTAAAAAACATCAATTTTTATTGGTGCAAGATGTGAGGATTCAAACGTTCTAGCGATCGCAGTCGAATTGGATACTTAATCCCCAAAGTTATTTCCTCTACTATCGGGTCAGAAATTTTCCAGCGATCTACCTCTGTACTAATTAAATCACTGGGTAAAAATACCTCAATAATTAGCTGATATTGTTTACCTCGAAGATGTCTTAGACTTGTCTTCAGAAATTTGTTGAGTTGTTTTGGTATGTCATTAAATTTACATAATGTTCCCTCCTGCTGTTCATTTTGGTCAAGTAATGATATAAATTTGGATAAGTCGTTTACCGGTACTGAGTCATCAATAATTAACCAAGCATTTAGTAAAAACTGCTCATTGTCATCATCACAACGCTCAATGGTAGCTATTAAATAGGATTCAAGCTGTCCTTCTTTGTTAGAAAAAAAATCTGTTGAGTATTTATCTTTATTCTCTTCTGGATACTTTTTTGATGCTATTCCTTCAGCAAGGATACTCAGTTTATTACGAATTTCTTGAGGAACTTTTTCATCTTGACTTAACCGATTAAAAAATTCAAATAATCTTCTAAATTCCTCAAGTTCCTGTAATATTTGTGTAATATTATTTCCCTTTAAATTCCACACACTAGCATCGGGAGGTAAAGCGTCTTGATATGCTTGCTGAATACTTTCTTGAGGGATATCGGAAAAATCTAAATCTTTTAAGGATTCTTGAGAATGATTGCTAAAATTAGTGTCTTTAGCCAGTAATTGAATAAATGTACAATTTTCGTAAATATTACGTTTATCAATATCTCTTGCAGCTGCATCTCCACCTTGAGTATTTTGATGAATACCGCTTGTTTCTTGAATCGCTTTAACTAGGGCTTCCATCGCTTCCTTATTCCACTGGTTGTAAATGCGATCGCCTATATGTATTTCTTTACCTTCACCAATATTAACGTTATATCTACCTAGTTGTGATACAATTTGCAGATTGTCTGCCGAGAGCGATCGCCGCAGTTGTTCAATATCATCCTGAGTCTGACTTCCGTTAAGGATACGCTCAAGAATTTGATTCAGAATATCTTGATCAGCCAAATTATTCCTTCAAAAATCTAGGCAATAATTAAGTTATATGAACTAATGTCGAAGCATTAGCAGATCACTATTTCCTTCATTCCTTATCGTTTATCCCTTTTACGTTTTCTGGATAAACTGGAATAAATGGGACTCCTTCTTTACTAAACCGAATCGCCAAACGTCTAATCAAGAGAAAGATATCAGGTTGGTACACATTTATTTTTAAGTTTTGAATCAGACGTTCAAGATGATTTACGGTAGCCATCCTTTCTAAGGCTGAAATAGCTTCTTCTCGATAAGAATCAGAGTTATTTTTATTTAGTATCTCGATACACACATCACAGACCTGGGGAGCATTAATACTCACTAAATCCTTAAATGCTTGACTACGAATGCTTTGGTCATTATGGTTTAACTCTGACTTGAGTACGCTAATACATTCAAGACAACCTAACTTGGCTAAGGTATGGGCAGCAAGACTTTTAATAGTTGCATCTTGTTCGTTTAACAAGCTAACTAAAGCTTGAATTACCTGTGGAGTTTTGATCTGTGAAAGCGAACTAATGACTTGCTGTAGAACACGATACCGAAGTTCACCGTTAATTTGCTCGAATGTCTTTTGTAATAGCTGGATTAGTTTATTAGCTAGCGCTACATTATCTAGCTTACCCAATAATTCAAGCGCCCAATCCTGAGTTTCTTGGTGATTTATAGATTCGAGTATTTCATCAACTGCTTGAGAGGGATGAACCTGAAGCAGTCCATAAACTCCTTGTTTCTTAACTTGGGGATTGCTATCTTTAGAAAATCGTGCCATTGCCAGAAGTATTTGGGGATTATTACGAGACTGTGATGACATCATTAAGCATGAAGCTACTGTTTCTCGTACTGCCTGATTATCACTTACCATTGCAGATAGCAGTATTTGCAAGGCTTCTGGTGAGCCTAAATAGCATAGTTTTTGAGAGATAGTTTCGCTTGCCAACTCGTCCTTTTTTCCTAAATGTTCTGCCAAGAGTGCTATTGATTCAGAACTACCAATTTCTATCAGTGTATAAAAGATTTGCCGTCGATATTTTTTATCATTTATGTACTTAGCTAATGATGATAAGACAAGATAGTTAGAAACACCAATTGTCCTCAAGGCTGAAATTGCACCTTCTCGCAATTGTTCATTATCAACACATTGTACAAGGGTAGGGATTGCATGAGGACTCTTAAGATTTCCTAGCGTTTTAATTACTAAAACTTTCTCAGAAAAACTCTCATCTTTTAGAAAGTTAAGCAATGACTTAACTACATTTTCGCCACCAATTTCTTTCAGCGAAGTCATAATAGATTCTATAAGCTGACTATCTCGTGTTGTCCTTAAAGTTGCTATCAGTGCAGATATTGCTCTTTGATTGCCTAATCTACCTAATGCCCAAATAACTTTATTAACAATTTCTTGATTGGGGTCAGACAAAGCATTCATAAGGAACTGAAAGGCTTCTGGCTTGCCTGACCTACCTAGACCAACAGCTGCTTGACCACGTACTCGAACATCCTCTGTTTGATCCATAAGTAAACGTGGTAAAACTTCCAAGGCTTGACTATTACCCATGTCACCAAGAATCCAAGCCCCTTCCATTCTGACAAAACCATCAATATTTCGATCAGTAATGACAGTAATTAAAGCCTCAACACCTATTCCTCTCCAGGCTCTCCTACGCCGTCTACCTACAAACTTGTCACCGTTATACATAAATAGCAAAGTATGTAAAGCGTCAGGAGTACCTAATGTTTCTAGTGCATCTGCAACTGCTCTATCAACGAATCCATCTGTTTTTTCTTCATTAATGCCTGTTTTTTCATACTGACGCGCAGAATAAATGTCGGTAACTACTGTTGAGTTTCCTATTCTACCCATAATAGGTAGTGTTTCTAGTAGTAAACTATAATTTGGATTTATTAACAAAGGCTTTCTTGCTGATATGTCTGCTTTCTTGGTAGGTTTAGGATTGCGAAGGGTCTGACGTAGTTTCTCAAGCATATAGGGTTGTGTTTGTCCCAACGCCACCATAATTGGACGAATAAATTCAGCAGTATCCGCATAACTTTCCCAAAACTGGTGGATGCGATTGATAATCTCGGCAATTAGTGGATGCGAAGTTTCATTACATTCAGCAACACAGCGTCCTGTCAGTAATAGCAAGGTTTGAAAAATATCGTCCTTTTCATTCAGAATTGTTTGCAATAAGGGAATTGGCTTTTTCATCAAGCCTGTCATCAAGCTAATAGTCTCGTGCCACTCGTAGTCCCAAAGATGTTTCTTAATTAATTCAATTCCATTCTTTGCTCGTTCCAAATAACATGCGGTCAGATACTCCTGAAAAGTTCGGTGCAGGAATAAATATTCGTCACTTTCCACATATAACTTTTGCAAAATGCCATTCTGTTCAGAGAGTTCTGTAATTAGCTCACTTGCCGAAACATTCCTAAAATCAGATGGGACTCTTTCTGCTTGCAAGTATTCTTCAATTTGATCGTAAAGATCGTCAAACTCAAATATTTCTTGACTTTCTTCACTAAAGTAGTAAGCTAGATATTCCAACAACCGTAGTTTTGCTCTTATCTTACCCTCAGATTCTTCATTGCGGTTTTGGCTCCATTTCCCTAGCATATACTCAAAAGCTTTCTCATACACCTGAGCGCGTCGAGAGGGCAGTGTTAATCCTTGCTCTTGATACAAACTACAAATCAATGACAATAGAAGCGGATTTTGTACCAATCCTCTAATTTGGGGTTTATTGTGCAACTCTCGAATTAATTTCGTTGCACACACTGACTTGTTCCTTAAATATTCGTCTGCATTAGTAAACCAAATTCTGATATACTCTTCAATCTGCTGATCGCTAAACGGGACAATTTCTACTTCCTTCGCCCCATCTATTAATGCGCCAGCATAGCCCACAATTCGAGAAGTACAAATGATTGGACAAGGATAATTCTGTGCAAAGCGATTCAGCCTTTCTCTAAGTTCAATCCTGTTGCGTTCAACTTTGGGAACTTCATCTAGTGCGTCCAACAACAATAGACACTGCCCCTTTTTTAATTTCTCCTTAAGTAAATAAATTATGGGTGGTGCCGTATTAGGGTAATCCCGCTCAATTAATTCTACAACTGCATCAATTACTTCTTTGGAATGCTTGGCTAACTCGGATAGCCGCAGAAATAGTGGTAGGATTAATTCATTTAGTTCTCTGTTGCCTTCAAACTTCTGCCGTTCTTTTTGGGCGAAGGTTACTGCCTCCATTCCCAACAATGTAGACTTTCCCATCCCTGGATCTGCCAACACCATTATTTTGTAATTTTCTTGTTTAGTTTCTTTTTTTATTTCCTTTTTGGCATATTCCCAGTTAACAACAGTTCCCTTTGATTCTTCATCAGAACCTTTGAGCGCGTAAATGCGTTTGAGGTCTGCTTCCAACTCTACATAACTCCAAGTCGTTTCCACCTCATGTTTGTATTTCCTTTCAAGGGTGACTTGAATCGGAATGTACTGCTCTTTAAGTACAATCTCATACTGAGTGTGAAACAATCGAATTTTGTTGAACTTTTGCTCAACATCTTGCAAAAATCGACAAATTGCTTCCTGTTGTTCTTCTTGACTAAGAGATAGGGGTTGCGGAAATTGAATTTGCAGGACTTCTAACAAAACCTCTTTGATGGTTTCAGCATCAGTGCCTTGGTAGATGCGATCGCCAAAGTGAATATCTCCCCCAGTTATCTGCCCAATGTTGGTGTTGAACTTCCCGTTTTGGGATACTGACTGTACCACACCGTCAACTATTTTGAGCGATCGCCGCAGTTGGGCAATATCCTCCTTAGTGTGACTTCCGTTAAGGATACGCTCAATAATGTTACTCAGATTATTATGGTTAGCCACACTGTTCCTTCCTTGCTAGCCAATATCTTATTTTTTATAATTCTTGTTTTTAGATGATTCTGACTGATAATAATCATCTCCTATCCTAAAATTACTGGCTTGACCAAAGTTATTGCTTTTATCTCCATACTGCTGCACATTTTGGGTAATCTGAGTTCCGCCTTGTGCAGCAGGCTGTTGGCTAGATTCGCTTGAAACCTTATCACCCTGTATCTCATCTTCCGCACTCTGACGTTTAAATAAATACCCATCCTGCACACGCATGAAGATGACAGGGGTAGCAAAATCGCGTTTGCGATACTGTGTATCGAGTGCAACTGTACGTCGTCCATTTTGTGCGGCAATATCTACCGGACTATCTTGGGCTAATCGCTCGTAGAGTTCGTAAGCAAATTGACTTGCCGTTAAATTAGATACTTCGTATTGCATCGCCACGACTACAGGTATATTCTGCTGCACAATTTTCGAAGCTACACTTACAAAAGCTTGTGATGTAGAAGACATTGCACTTTCACAAGCTTGCAACAATACAATACCTGGGCGATGTCGATTTAGTAACTCAGCAAAACCTCCAGCATCTACCCATGATGCTGTGTTAAATACTTTTTTTACTAAAGCAATTTGTCCAACTTCTTCCCCATCCTCATCTTGCAAACGACCATGACCGATAAAGTGGAAAATATGGGGCTGTTTTTCTAACAGAGCATCAATAGCATTAGGAGTGGCTGGATTGACAATTGGCAATAACTCAATACGTTCAGATTGCTCCTTCGCTAAGTCTTCCAGTCCCGATTTTACTGTTTGATACTCAACTGTACCCAAATCCTTCGGTGCGGCGATCGCCAATGCAATCCTTAATTTCTCCCGACGCTCAAGCTGAATTGGTGGTGCTGGGTTCCATTGAGCGCGGCGGCGGGAAAACACTAGGTAAGGATCTGTGCCAATCCAAATCTCACCCAAATTTGCACTTGCAGGTAAACACATAAACTCCCAAGGCAACGCAGCCAATTCAGGCATTCCTTGTTCGTCAATATCTAATTCTACCCGTAGCAATTGCTTTTCCTGTTGCACTACCTGGAAATGAAAATTCACAAAATCCTGACGCAGTGTACTGTCAAAAAGAACTTCAAACAATACTTCCCCAAGGGTACGTGCCTGCTTCGAGTTCTTCAGTTCATTGTTACCAACAATCTGTAAAAGCTGTTTAATCTCTTCCTGCTTCTCCTTATAGCGCAGGTTACCAGAAGGTTCACCCTTAGATTCATGTTGAGCATTCCATTTTTGTACCTGCACACGCGCGTCATTAGCTACACGAATGCGGTAAATATAGTAATTTTTTGCAACCATCATATAGAAAATAATTAATTTTAGGTATGCTCACATCTTGCACCAAGAAATATTGATAGTGTTTTGTCACTCAGTATTCAAGCAAAAATCCTTTGTTGATCGAAAAAAGCCCAGAAAAATCATGTAGATTTATTATACATATTTTTAGATTGTACGGTTTTCTACGGATAGGTGCAAGATATGAGTATGGTTTTGCTTTTTGTGATGCTGATTTAGTTTGGTTTATTTAGGAAGGGTTAGCTTCCATAACTCGGCATCACCACGGGCGAATTGGCTTGCAGCGTCATCACCTTGTCCCAACAATCTCTGAAAACGCTCCGACAAGGCAGCAGCTACATCTTCTAAAGTAGAAGTTAACCAGTTCATCTTCGGTTCAGCCCATACTGTACCCCGCACAGTTATCGAATCAGTTCCCTTGGGCACTTTAAAGACGATTGCAAATTTTGCCGTCCCAATTCGTTGTAAATTGTCATCATTAATACGCCAGTAACACAGAGAGTTACCTTCGCCATTAGTGATAATTTCTGAACAACCAAGTTGATAGTCGTAAGCTGGGACGGCTAGAAAAGCCTTGAAATTATTTTTAGTGGACACGTTTGCTTTCAGGTTATCAGGAATCGATGGTAAAAATTGAGCCAACTGGGAGCTATCGATTCCTATACTCCATTGCAAGTCACCACCCAAGCCCACATCCATCCCTACACCAAAACTCATCACTGAACGCCATTTATCGGCTGGGAAGAGGCTTTGAATAATTGGCTGTTTGCTTCCTTTGGGTCCAAAATCTAGCTCGCAGGTTAACCGCCAAAACTGAGCGCCTCGCTCAGGGCGTAAATCTACTGTATGAGTCATGTAATAAAAATCGAACTGGTCGCGCATCTGTTGCTTGTAAATGTCAATCAATTCGGTGCCACTATTTTTAAATGTCTTCTCTGTGAGGCGAATTAACTTGTCTTGAGGATTGCCAAAACTGACCTTTGTTTTAAACAGACTGTCAACAGCTTCCGCCCCAATGCCTAGTTTTGTACCACCAGCGAGAGTTCCCTCCCATTTTTGAACTTCTTGTAGCAAGTCAGATAATAAAGCATCCGTCTGTTCTGGGTTTGCAGGGGTTAGCTCATCGTTCATCTGCACTATCTCCTTTGTTGAAACTTCCGTTCTGAATAAATAAGCATTTAACGATACCAACAGAATCTACAAAGGTAGATACTGCGATTCCTAAAAATTTTTGGAGTTTAGACTAAATTCTATTTTTAGGCTAGAACTATTGTATAACTGCAAACATTTTAGATTTCGGAATTATAAAGCTGTTATAAATTGGGAAAGCCACTCTGGATAAGGGTTTTGCTGTTTGAGATCAAAAATTAGTCTAAACTCCAATTGTCTGAGAATGACAAAATATACCTTTCATATACTTTTCAGACATCCTCTCAGCTCGACTTTATCCATTTTCAAGCAATGCCCTCGCATACGTTAAAACCCTTACATAGCTTAGACTTTGACTTTTTCAAACTCGGCAAAATGAGTAATGTAGGAAAAAGTTTTTGCCACCAAGCTATAACTTTTGCCAAATAATAAGGTTTACGCTGCTTAATTGGATAAAGTCGAGATCAGGCCCAGTTTGGGGCGCTAGCCCCGAACTGGCAAGGCTGGCTCATTTTTAGAAATCGCAACCTCGTGAGTGCCAATCTGTTATCTAAATCTGCCAAAAACTGATATCCTACAACTAGTAGTTAAAGGTACCCAATTTAATTGTAATTAAACGTGGCTCAAAACTACCGTAATGCTAAGCTAAGAGGCAAATCCTTTAAAGGGCAAGACTTAACAGGTACGGACTTCTCGTATTGCGATATCCGAGGTGCTGACTTTACAGGTGCGACACTCAGAGGAGCAAACTTCAGCCATGCGCAAGCAGGACTACAACGCCGTTGGGCATTTGCGTTAGTCATATTTGCGTTACTGCTATCGGCAGTATCAGGATTGCTATCGGCTGTTGGTGGTTCGTTGCTAGGATTTATTCTAGTTGATGGCAACCGTCAAAATGTCTATGTTACTGTCATCAGTTCAATAATATTGTTAATATTTTTTCTCATCTCTATGCGCCGAGGAGTCGCAGCAGGCTGTGGGTTTTTGGCAGCGGCTGTTATAGGATGTGGGCTTGCAGCAGTCGTATGGGCTGGGATAGTGGCTGTAGCATGGATTGGGACAGGCACTCAGACACGGGTGATGGAATTGGCAGCTGTGGTATCGGTAGTCGTCACCGGGGCTGTGGCAGTTATAGTGTCTGCAACAGGGCTAGTGCTCATATCCGGGGCAGCGGTGGTGGCAGGACTTATCGCTGGGTTATTGGCAGTCGCGCTGACAGTCTCAGTCGCAGGGGCTGTAGCGGGAGTAGTAGTTGTAGGCGCTGTAAAGATAGCTGGTGTCGTCGCAGCAATACCAGCCTCTGTAGTAGCAATATTAACCTTAGTTGTGTCTGCTGATGTGAGTAGCCGTGGCTTATATCAAGATGAAAAGCAAAGCTGGATTAGCAATCTTGCTCTTGGTTTGGTGACAAAGCACGCTACAAATTTTCAAGAAAGTGATTTGACAGATGCGGACTTTACGCAGGCAAGACTTAAAAACACTACCTTTAAAAAATCTATTTTGGCACGTACCTGTTGGTTTCAAGCGAAAAAGCTGAATCTGGCTGATATTAGGACAACTTATCTTAAGGATGAAAAGATCAGACAACTATTGGTGACAAAACAGTTACAAAACCAAAATTTTGATGGCTGGAATCTGCAAGGTATCAATTTGCAAGGAGCAAATATTGCAGATGCTAGCTTAGTTGCAACTGTGCTGAATGAGTCTAACTTACAAGATGCTGATTTTTCTAGAGCCAACCTGACAAGAGCACAATTAGATAGAACTGATTTTAGAGGTGCAATTCTGACAGGCGCATACATCGGGAACTGGGGCGTAACACCAGAAACGAAGCTAGATGGGGTTAAGTGTGAGTATATTTTTCTGTGCGTACCCACAAAAGATAATCCTAATCCCCATCGTTTACCCAGCAACTGGGAAGAAACTTTTGAAGATGGGGAGTTTACTCAATTTACTCGCACATCATCAAAATTCTCAACAATTTAGACAAAAGACTTGACCGAAACTAAGGGTGTAAGGGTGTAAGGGTGTGAGGGGAAATGCATTTATTTTCTGGCGTTGCTGAATTTGGCAATGAATTATGGTTGTAGTACGATGTTCATTTTCCTGTAACCTTGTAGAGACTTGCATGCAACGTCTCTACATCAATGGGAATTTTAAAATTCATATCTTGATTCAGCAAC
>NZ_CAWPKW010000096.1:0-12241 GCF_963888615.1 Brasilonema octagenarum UFV-OR1
TTTACTACCAGCTTACCGTAGTTTGTGGTTCAATTACCTGAAAATTGCTGTAAGGGTGATTTGCCGGACATCATATTATTTGTTTAAAACTATGTGTTTTGCGATCTGCTAGCAACTCAACAAAGGTTGTTTGCTCAGCCCATGGCTCGACAAATGCTCACTCGTTCACGTTACACAATAAAATGAGTTAAGCTTTATTACCTTTGCTCCAAAAATACCATTACCAGAAAAGGTTTTGCACTACTGCCAGTTTGCACTGCCCGTTACCGAACTACTAAAATATGCCTGAAACTCCTGACTCACCCGTAACCCGCAAGTCCAGTATCACTCAGCATACGCTATCACTTGGCGAGCAGCAGATCAGCTATACTGCGATCGCCGAATGGCAAACCCTGTTTGAGGATGAAAAACCTGTTGCCGAAATGTTTCATGTGGCTTATCTAGCCGATGTTAAAGAAGCATCGCAACGACCGCTAACTTTCGTCTTCAATGGTGGACCTGGAGCAGCTTCCGCTTATCTGCACATGGGAGCATTGGGTCCGAAGCGCGTTTATTTCGCAGCTAATGGTAATCTGCCCAAGCCTCCAGTTCGGGTGGTGGACAATGTCGAAAGTTGGCTTAGCTTTACGGATCTGGTCTTCATCGATCCAATTGGCACAGGTTTTAGCCGTGGTTTACCTCAAGACAAAGAGGACCGGGATAAACAGAGCGAGAAAACCAATACTCCGGAGGCAGATAAACCCAAAGAGATAGAATTCTGGGAAGTCGAGCGAGACTTGAAAGCACTGGGAGAATTCATCCAACGATTTCTCTCTGGTCATAAGCGATGGCTGTCCCCTATCTTTATTGCGGGAGAGAGTTACGGCGGCTTTCGAGTTGCCAGGTTAGCCAGCAAACTGCAACAGGAATTTGGCGTAGGTCTTTCCGGTGCTATTCTAATCTCTCCTGCTTTGGAGTTCAGTTTGCTGGAGGGTAGTGATTACAACCTCACAGCTTGGGCAACCCTGATTCCTTCCTTTGCGGCGGCTGCTGCTCATCACAATCGTGTCCAATGGGCAGGGGAACCTGGGAATTTACAAGCTCACATAGCAGCTGCAGAACGATTTGCCCGCGCAACACTGATCCCGCTTCTGGCAATGGGAGATACCGTGACATCCGATGAGCGCCAGATTGCCTATGAGCAGCTGGCAGGGTTAATCGGCTTACCTGTGACATTTGTTGAGAGAAAAGCAGGAAGGATAAGCATTGAAGACTTTGCCAGGGAACTGCTGCGAGACGAAGAGCGGATTGTGGGACTGTACGACGCTTCGATCACGGCGATCGATCCTTTTCCCGATCGCGCGACTTATGAGGGCACTGATCCCACTCTTGATGGATTGGATCGCCTGTTTACGGGAGCTATCAACAGTCACTTGCGGGACACATTAGGCGTTGAAACCGACTTGTCTTACCGTCTGCTGAACTTAGAAACATTCAATGCTTGGAAATTCGATGTTAAAAGCGAGTTCCAGCAGGGCTTTCTAGGGTCGGTGTTTCTAGGGTCGGTGGACGACCTGCGCGTGGGGATGGCTTTAAACCCTTATATGCAAGTTTACATTGCTCATGGATTGTTTGATTTGGTTACTCATTATTTTGCCTCAAAGCATCTGGCGGATCTGATGAAATTAAATCCAGAAATTCGTCCCAATCTGAGTGTGAAATATTTTCAAGGTGGGCATATGTTCTTCACTTGGGATGAATCGCGCTCTTCATGGTTGGCTCAGATGAAAGCTTTCTACCAGAACGCGACAGTGTAACTTGAGTTTGAAAGGTATTAGGAATTTCCTTCATCACTACAATGCTAGCCTGCGAAGTTAAATCATTACTATGCATCACTACCTGTTCTTTCTTTGGTTGAAATGTTGGGGGATTCCAGAGGAGATCTGATTGATTCTAAGGGGAGTTTGATTGAGGATGCCGACTTAACGGATTTGCTAACTCCACAATCTTATAACTCAGATTTTGTAATAAGTGATGCTGATTACATTGTAATGAATAGATAAAATAACTAAATGTTTTTACTTTCGTGAGTGCGTTCCTTGGTGTTTGACACTGGGGTTGTCGCCGCAATACACCGTCAGGGTTACACTCCTATCAATAAAATTTCAAGTAATGTTGCACCAAAAAGTTGACCAAGATTTATCAGACAGAAAAAACTGGGCACTACGGCGTCAGTTGGGAATTCCCAATAACAAACGCCTGTGGGTATTAGCTTGCATGGATGAGCGTTTACCAGTGGAGAAAGCCTTGGGAATTGGAGAAGGAGATGCTCATATTTTCCGTAATGCAGGAGGGGTAGTGACAGATGACGCGATTCGGTCTGCCATGTTAACAACGCACTTGTTTGGAACTAAAGAAATTATCGTCATCAACCATACTGAATGCGGCATGATGACTGCTTCTGGAGAGTTTATCAGTCATTTCTTAGAAAAAAAAGGAATTAATTTAGACCAGACATCCATTGATCCTGCTTTACCTGAATTAAAGCTATCTAAAGGTGTTTTTTCTAAATGGATTAAAACATTTGTTGACGTAGATGAAACTTGCGTCAAACAGGTAGAGTTGCTGCGACATTCTCCTTTGATTCCTGAGGATGTAGTAATTCATGGCTACATCTGGGAAGTGGAGACGATGAGGTTACGCTCTCCTCATTCGCGTCTGAGTGAGAAAGTGAACACGGCTCAAGCAATGAGTGCCAAAGGTTTATAAGTAAATCGGCGCTTAAATTTATAAGTATTTAACCAAAACTCATCAACCTATTCACCTGTTGCCGCAATTCCTCTCACCACTGACCTGAGTACAGGTACAGTGGGAACCTCCTTGCGGCAACAGGTGATCCACTCTTCTGAGTTGAAAAATAGATTACCACATTTTTATATTAGTGGGATAGGTTCATGTTATTCGATATATGTGAATGAGTCCCAGTCATGATAAGTTGAAATATTAGGAAAATTTGCGAATCAACAAGGTCTACGCCAAAGGGAATTCATGAAAGCTCTTTGACCGACTTTTAGATTGCGCTCATGTACAGCCTCCCTGCCTGCGCTCTTCGGTCTTGGGAGATCTCAAATGGCTCGCCAATACTGTTGTGCTATTGTCTTCAGGCAGAAGTCGATAGGCGGAAATCAATTTGTATTAGGAAGTGGGCGATGCACATTGGATTTGTCAACCCTCAGGGTAACTTTGATTCAAGCAGTAGTTATATATCAGAACATCCAGATTTTGGTGGTCAGCTGATCTACGTCAAGCAAGTCGCTATAGCATTAGCTCAAAAGGGTCACAAAGTCGATATTCTCACCCGTCAAATCATTGACCCCCAGTGGCCAGAGTTTGCTGAACCTTTTGACACTTATCCAGGCGTCGATAACGTCCGTGTCATCCGCTTACCAGCAGGATCGGAAGAATTTGTGTCTAAAGAGTTTTTATGGCCTCATCTGGTAAGTGATTGGGTACCCAATATTCTGAAATTTTATGAAGAGGAAGGTGGGTTACCCGATGCTATGACTGCCCATTACGCTGATGGGGGACTGTGCGGCGTTCTGATTGAGGAGAAAACTAGTATACCTTTCACCTTTACAGGTCATTCTCTCGGTGCCCAAAAGATAGACAAACTTGAGGTCACTGCAGAGAATTTGGCGCAAATAGACGAGCAATTCCAGTTCAGATACCGCATAATAGCGGAACGCCTGAGCATGAATCGCTCGGCTATCAATATCACTAGTACACGACAGGAACGCTTTGAACAGTACTCTCACCGAGTCTATTGTGGTGCAGTGGACTTCAACAACGACAGTCGCTTTGCGGTGATTCCACCGGGAGCAGATTTCTCCATCTTTGGTGCTCAAGAGCGTTATGAAAACGAGGAAGGTATTTACCAACTGGTTCAGGAGCGATTGGCACGGGATATTGCAGAATCACGTCGGGATTTGCCCGCCATTTTGGCATCCAGTCGATTAGAACCTAAAAAAAACTTATTAGGGCTGGTGCAAGCCTTTGCAATGAGTCAAACACTTCAGGAACGAGCCAACTTGGTGCTCTTGACAGGGGGGCTGGACGATCCGCTGCGAGAGTTGACTAGCGATGAAGTAACCGAAGAGGTCTTAGCGCCCATCCGGAAAGTGGTCGAAGAAAACGACTTGTCGGGCAAGATTAGTGCATTTGGGTTGTCAGAAGGACAAGAAGCACTGGCTGCAACTTATCGGTTTATGGCTAAACGGCGCTCGGTGTTTGCATTGACTGCCCTTTATGAACCCTTTGGCTTGGCTCCCTTAGAAGCAGCGGCTGCGGGCTTACCATTAGTCGCAACTCAGAATGGTGGTCCTAGCGAGAGCCTGCGAGAGGGAGATACAGAATATGGCGTACTTGTTGACCCAGAAGACCCTGCTGATATTGCACGGGGCTTAGAGCGATTGCTATGCGATTCTAATGAGTGGGAGCATTTTGCCGTTGCAGGTCAGCAACGGGTACTCAAGACGTACACCTGGGAAACTACTGCCCAAAACTACCTGAACCAGCTCGAGCAGATTGTGTCTTCACCACAGCCACGCGAGCAAGCTGAACTGCTGCCAATCCATCCCTACTTTCTTAATCCAGAACAGCAGACGGATGTTTCCTTGGAAGAATTGAGCAATCTCTACTTTGAGTCTAACCAAAATTTGACGACTGCACCTGCCACCTGAGCAAAGGAGATTTATAGCAAGGAGTTTCCAAACAGTAGAGTAGGTGTAGGTTGTACGGGCACGAGCTAACTGTGCCCTCGCATATTGCTATAGAACTTAATAAAGATATGTAAACAGAACTGAGAATAATCGTGAACTCAAATCGGGCACAAAGCTGATAAGTCACCCACTGCGGTAGTCTAGATAAAGTGAATTTATCTCCCTGCTTGATATATTTCTTTATGACATCTGTTGTTTCCAGTTCTCCACGCACAATCCGTATTGGTACTCGCAAAAGCCAACTGGCTCTGATTCAAACTTATTGGGTACAAGAACAACTCAAGAAAAGCTTTCCTGATATCTCTTTTGATGTTCACACCATGTCCACTCAGGGTGACAAAATTCTGGATGTTGCTTTAGCTAAAATTGGCGATAAAGGATTATTTACCAAAGAACTTGAAGTAGGAATGGTGAACCAGGAGATTGATTTTGCTGTTCACTCTCTTAAAGATTTGCCGACTCGCTTACCAGAAGGGTTAGTTCTGGCAGCAATTACAGAACGAGAAAACCCAGCAGACGCTTTAGTTGTGCATGAAAAACACAAAGATAAGCAAATTGATACACTGCCAGAGGGTGCTGTTATCGGTACGTCCTCCCTACGACGCTTAGCACAGTTGCGGCATCATTTTCCTCACTTAACATTTAAAGATGTGCGGGGAAATTTAAACACACGTATGGCAAAACTAGATGCAGGTGAGTATGACGGGCTGATTTTGGCAGTTGCGGGTTTGGAACGATTGGGAATGGGCGATCGCATCCATCAAAGTCTACCAAAAGAAATTTCTCTGCACGCCGTTGGGCAAGGTGCTTTGGGAATTGAATGTCGTGGAGACGATAGCGAATTGCTCTCGATCCTCAAAGCTATTGAACATCCAGAAACACGCGATCGCTGTCTTGCTGAGCGAGCTTTTTTACGTGAACTTGAGGGCGGTTGTCAAGTTCCTATTGGTGTAAATACTGAAATCAATGGAGATAATTTGACTCTAACGGGTATAGTTGCAAGCGTAGATGGTCAAAAATTCGTCAAAGATACAGTCACAGGAAAAGCTCAAAATGCTGAACAGCTAGGTCAAGAACTCGCACAGCTACTGCGTCAACAAGGAGCACAAGAAATTTTGGATCAAATCTTCACTGAGATTCAACGGGGTTCGTGAAACAGTGAACAGTAAACAGTGAACAGTGAACAGTGAACAGTGAACAGTGAACAGTGAACAGTGAACAAGGGGTGGACTTTGTCCGTTTTCTACCTGATAACTGGTAACTGATAACTGGTAACTGATAACTGGTTGAGCTTTTCGGTGACCAGTATATGTGGTTAGATTGTAGGGTGGGCACTGCGCATCAACACTCTGTGTGTGGGGCATTAGCCTATTAGTCATGGAATTAGAACCTAGGCAGAATCGAGGGAACACACATTATCATGCGGATTTTATTTGTGGCTGCAGAAGCAGCTCCCATTGCGAAAGTTGGTGGAATGGGTGATGTTGTCGGAGCACTCCCCAAAATCTTGAGGGACATGGGGCATGATGTGCGGATCTTCTTGCCTTACTACGGTATGCTACCAGACAAAATGGAAATTCCCACCGAGCCAATTTGGTGGGGATCTGCCATGTTCCAAAGCTTTGCAGTTTACGAAACTGTTCTGCCTGGTACTGATGTTCCCTTGTACTTATTTGGACACCCGGCTTTTTCGCCTCGGCGAATTTACGGTGGAGAAGATGAAGATTGGCGGTTCACATTCTTCGCCAACGGGGCAGCGGAGTTTTGTTGGAATTATTGGAAACCGGAAATTGTCAACTGTCACGATTGGCACACAGGAATGATTCCTGTGTGGATGCATCAATCTCCTGATATCAGCACTGTTTTTACGATACACAACCTGGCATATCAAGGTCCGTGGCGTTGGTTTTTAGAGAAAACGACTTGGTGTCCTTGGTATATGCAAGGACACAACACAATGGCAGCGGCAGTACAGTTTGCAGATAAGGTGAATACTGTCTCCCCAACTTATGCCGAGCAAATCCAGACAGCCGCTTATGGTGAAACTTTAGAAGGGTTATTGTCTTTCATCAGCGGTAAGTTGTCGGGTATTATCAATGGTATTGATACAGAAGTTTACGACCCAGCCACCGATAAGTACATAGCCCAAACCTTTAGTGCTGATACTTTAGAGAAACGCAAAGCAAACAAAATTGCTTTGCAAGAAGAAGTAGGGTTAGAAGTGAACTCCAAGGCATTTTTTATTGGTATAGTCACGCGGTTGGTAGAACAAAAAGGCATCGATTTGATATTGAATATTCTGGATCGGTTCCTGGCGTACACAGATGCACAGTTTGTTTTGTTGGGAACGGGCGATCGCTACTACGAAACCCAAATGTGGCAACTCGCATCGCGCTACCCCGGACGCATGGCAACTTACTTACTTTATAATGATGCCTTGGCTCGTCGCATCTATGCGGGTACCGATGCTTTCCTCATGCCAAGTCGTTTTGAACCTTGCGGTATTAGCCAAATGATGGCTTTGCGTTACGGTTCAGTGCCAATTGTCCGTCGTACTGGGGGATTAGTTGATACCGTATTCCATCATGATCCAACGAACCATGCAGGTACTGGTTATTGCTTTGACCGTTATGAACCATTGGACCTGTTTACCTGTATGATACGGGCATGGGAAGGTTTCCGTTACAAGGATTATTGGGAACAGCTACAACAACGCGGTATGAGTCAAGACTTTAGTTGGTATCAATCTGCCAAGGAGTATGTGAACCTGTATCGGTCGATTTATGGCTTACCACCTCAGGAAGAAGAGCAACCACCACAGCAGGAAGAGGCGCAAGTTGATGAGCCAGTAGCTACTGGCAAGTCCTAAATGCACAACTTTCACGTCGCGCAACAAGCCATAGTATCGCTACTTAATACCATCAGTTACCCTGTTCGCTAAACGAGCATCAATTTGCATAAATTTTCGGCTACTGTAACTATATTTTTCCATTAGCCGTCAAAACTGCCTGGATTTGTAACCAGCAAGCTGGTTACTTCTGTTTCTGGGCAGTTTCCAACCACCTTTTACCCATTTCAATCCGGATACCCAACGGTGGACAAAGCATTTTAATTAATTCAATCCCTCCTGCTAAAATGACATCCCGAACGCGGGAATTAGTTTTCACTTCGTCATTAAACTTATTGACAAACGCTTGTTTTTCATATTCTGTTGTTGTCGGGTAATTTGTTTGCAGTTGTGCTAATAAATCTTGAATTTCCTTTGCAGCTTCGGCTGGGGTTTTCTCTGCAACATTTTTACCTATAACAGTACCTTGATTCTCTTCGATAATTTGCACTACTTCAGATTTTTCAAAGTTGTATTTAGATGCTTTGGATTTTTGTGACATTTGTTACCTCTTTTAAGAGGTCAACACGGATATAGATTCTCGACTTCGCACAAGTTGTCGGGAATCTGAATATTGGTTAGGTTTCAGTTGTTTTCTTACCGATGACATCACCTTCATTTATCTCTATAATTTGTACTATTTCGGAATTAATTATAGTTGTAGAGCTAGTAGGTGTTGATTTTGTTTCTTTTATTGGGGGTGAATGGAAAATTTCATGGTTGTAAAATTTGCAGCGTTCTTGAATTTTTAAAATTATATGGCTTGTGTCCTGAATGTCAGTTACCCACAGTTCAAGCATCTGAGACAAGTTTTGAGTTGTTTGGTGAACATCAGTTAACCATATTTCCCACATCTGGGGCAAGTTTTTCAATGTAGAAATATTCGCCAATGCTGTATGAATTCTCCAACGAATGTAGTATTCATCGTCAAATAAAGCAGATATTAGAGGTTCTATAGCCCCTTGATTGCCTATTTTCCCTAACACATCTGCGGTTTTACTTCGTTTGTTAAATTCTTTAGATTTTAAGAAAGGAATAAGAGCATCAATAGCTCTATCTTTTACTCTGTCGTTGCAGATTTTTCCTAGTTCTTCTATTGCAGCTTCACGAATATATGAACTTTGATTTTGTAGGCATTTAATTATAGCGCTTACAGCAGCGTCATAACCTTCTGCCTCCAATGTACAATCATAAGTCAAAGATATATGCCATGCTGCTTGGTTTACCTGATTTATAACATAACGCTCTGCATCTTCATCAATCCAATCACGATCCGGTTCTTCATTTTCATAATAGATATCTACGATATTAAGCACTGCTTCATCGATGCTGATGTAGTATTTCGATAAATCTAATGCATAAGCAGCACAGGAACGAATTTCAGATTCTTCATCTTGTAAAGCAGAAACGAGAGGATTTATTGCCTTAAGATCGCCAATCCACATGATGCAATTCTGTAATGCCCATACGGCTTGGCGACGAACCTCAAATTCTTCATCTTGTAAAGCAAAAATAAGAGCATCTACCACTTGTTGATTGTGGATATCTCCTAATTGACATGCGGCTAGACTACGAACTTTATAGTCTTTATGCTGTAAAGCCTGTATTAAAGCATTAATTGCTCTAACGCCACCGATATTTATTAATTCAAAGATAATACCGGAAGGAATAGATGAACTTTGATCGTATAATCTACGTTCTAAATATACAAAAGCAAATTGAGAACGAGTAATACCCAAAAGCTTAATCTTTACTAACTCCCTAACCCCCAACCCCAAAACCAACCCTACCGTCTTCTCCTGAAACTCCTCCTTCACCTCACCCGCTAACCGCGCACCCAACATCAAATCCACATCCAACGCTAACCGCACCACCCCCACAGCTAAAGCTTCATCCTCTACCAAAGCCAATGCGATCGCTATACTTTCCGTCCACTTAAGATAATTCAAATAATCGCGCTTTAACTTCGCATCGCTCAAGTTAGGTAACAACCTCAGCAAATATTCTGCCGCATAATATTCTTGAAAAAGCTGATGGTGAAATTGAATCAAAACTTGCTCTGATTCGGAAGCTTTACTCTCCAGCAAGCAATGTTTCAGCAAACCTTCTAACCATTCCTTCGCTTTTTGCGCGGGATACTCTACGCTACCTTTGAGAAAATCCTCTAAAATTGTTTCCGCTTGGCGACGAGAAATTAACAGTCGAAAATCTGTAGGGTTGGCTTGGGGATTTTCGGGTTGCATCATCACAAATGCTAGATGCTGCAATAATTCTGCTTTCCAACGTCGCAATCCTTCCGCAACGGGAACAGTTTCTTTTTCTTCTTTGAGCTTGTTAACTGTACTGTCAAACTGACGAAATAAATCTCCCCGACTTTTGGGAATTTCCCGTTTTTGAATAAATACATCGCACAGCATCTTCAATATCAACGGAGTTTCCCCCAACTCCCGCAGTCTATTTCCCAACTGCTGCAACATTTGCTCACCGTGTTCTGGGAGATACACAAGCACAAACTCTCGCATCTGTTCTTCTGTCAGGGGTTGCATTTCCAGTTGCTTGTCAATTCCTAAACTTCCCCCCACACCTAAATCCCGCGTGGTAAAAATCATTGGTGTTTCGGGGTAATCTTGACGGAATCGTGCTACTTTATCGCGTGCTTCATCGCAGGGTAATTCGTTCAACCCATCCATCAACAGCAATAATTCGTCGTCAATTAGTAAGTCTTCAATTTTATTAATATCAACGCGCTGCTTGTGCTTTCGCAAAAACTTGTAAATCAAAGTTTCTACCGAAGTATCCCAGTTGCGCAGTTCTACCAAAACCGGAATTTTTCGCTTTTCTCCCTGAATTGCTGCTTGTGCTTCTTCCCACAGCAACCGTTGTAAAGCTGTGGACTTTCCCAAACCAGGTTTACCTATCAATACTACATGGTTTTTAGCATATTTACGGATACCCTCCAACACGGGCAACCGCTCAAGTTTTTCCTGTTTTCCTTCACCTGGCGTTCCTTCTCGTTGTTTAGGTTGCCGTGTTTGCACCATCATATCCACGTCAAATACTTTACCCTCGGCATCGGTCAACGTATACATATTCGACCATTGCTGATACTTCTGGGCGATATTTTCTAGATATGTCTGGAACTGAGGATGAGGATATAGAGGCGATACTCCAGAGGATTTAGGCGATCGCCGAAGTTCCTCTCGAATTCCTTGCAGGAGTTCATCTATGCTTACCTCTAGATCTGGCCCTCCATCTTTACGAATCACTTCCAACAACGCACAAAGTGCAGGTTCACAAGCAGTCGTTTCGCTTAAGGTTACCAGTTCTCTCAACATATCTGTGATGAAAGTATCTACAGGTTGATTGAACAACAAGCGATTTAATACAGGTGTATCCATGCCTAGCGATAGCTTCGCTGCTGCGCTTTGCGCAGATCGCATTAAATATCCTCTACGCTGACTTTCGCTTTGCATAAGCGGTCTAAGCAGACGCAATAATTTTTGGATGATGTCGCTACTTATCGCCATTGCCCTAACTATATCGCCAAACGAGCATAAATTTCTGGTGCGTTGTTTCTCAGGTCATCTAACACAGCGATAACTTCGCTGCTTACTGTGCAGAGTAATATTTATGTAATAAATATAGCGCTCACGTTGTGCCAGTTGCGTAAGTCCTGGATTTGTCAGGCAGCAATCGAGTGGGATAAGCAGCAAAAAGACGAAAGCTATCAGGTGCATCGCGGGAGTCGATTAGAAGATGCGTTTGCATTATCCAAACAATCCAGATTTTTGAACCAACTTGAGGCAGATTACAGCACATTGCAGGTAAGTGAGGTATAATACCGAGGTCTAAAAGCTAGACATAAAGACCTTTTTACTTCTGATTCCTGAATTCTGCTGTATGTCAACGGTTGTGTAGAGTTGCGCGATCGCCAAGAAAAAGAAAAAGAAGCTCGTCGTTGCGAACTTCGGACAGCTTCGAGCTAAGAAGTTGGGAATTTTAACTAGTTACCGTTGTACTTAGCGAGAGGATTCAGATCACTGACTTTTGAAAATGGTATAAATTACCCCTGGTATTTACATGCAAAAATTCCAGACAATAATTAATAAAGCGAGCTAAAAACAAGCTAATAACAAATATAACGAAAAGACCGGCTTACTTCCGGATATATCAAAATATGACATCAGATCAATTTATACGTAGAGTTTGTGTAACAACAGGTTTGTACAATGCTAGTCAGCTATTTGGGTATAGTACTGCATTACTCATTGCTTCACCTTTGTACAAGTTTGTGTTTGTTTTCTTCATTTTGGCGTTGACGCTTTGTCTGTGGTACAAGTGCCTAATTGATTATATGAATAACGACTCCACTCAAGGTGAGTACATATTTCGCTATTCCTTGCCAATAATCGCAATTTTAGGGGTGATGCTAGGTACATTTGTTTCTTGACACTCCCTGTGCTAAAGCCACAGGGATTCTTGGTTCAACGAGTCCACTTAGATTAGACCCCTTGCGGTATCTGATCCAGAGGTGGTTCTCTCCACGCCAGGTGCTACAACGGGGCGGCACGTTATGTTCCTCCGCTTCCCCCCAAAA
>NZ_CAWPKW010000097.1:0-437 GCF_963888615.1 Brasilonema octagenarum UFV-OR1
TCTCAGTGTTGCTAATCTCAATTATGCCAATCTCATCTATGCTAACCTTAAGCAAGCTAATCTTAGTGATGCCCAATTAGAAGGTGCTAACCTCAGTCGTGCCAGACTTAAAGAAGCTAATCTCAAATTTGCTAACCTTAATAGTGCCCAATTAGAAGGTGCTAACTTAGCCCGTGCCAATTTAAGTAATGCAGACCTTGGAGGTGCTAACCTCAGTGGTGCTGATTTAGAATCAGCAATTCTAGTATTTGCGATTCTCAATGGTGTGGAGTTAGAAATAGCCAATCTTACAGATGCTAAATTACAAGCCGCTCAATTAGAAGGTGCAGACCTGAGTGATAGTACATTAGAGGGAGCAGACCTGAAAAATGCATACCTTATCCATGCCGATTTGACCCGTGCTAACCTCAAAAATGCTGATTTGCGAGGTGCTCAAG
>NZ_CAWPKW010000097.1:447-659 GCF_963888615.1 Brasilonema octagenarum UFV-OR1
AGCAGCTAATAACTGGACACAAGCTAAGTACGATCACTACTTTTGTATCCAATTAGGTTTACCTGTAGAACCCGAAAAATCAGTACAGCGCCATTCGTGAGAGGTTCAGGGCGAACGCATCTAAATATTGATGAGCAGAACAAAGCAAGAGTCTTGAAGACATAACCCTGACAAACCAACAGCCGCAAGCCTACATGCTGTAGCAGTACGTC
>NZ_CAWPKW010000098.1:0-11896 GCF_963888615.1 Brasilonema octagenarum UFV-OR1
TAAGGAGAGGGAAAGATTTTAGCGCCGATTCAAGCGAGGGTGAGGTTTTGAACGAAATATGTATACACGGTTCGGTAATCTAAAAACTTAAATTACGAATGGTTCTACATGGCGATCGCACCACTCTCCCATAAACCGTTCAATCACAAATGGTCTAACAATAAGCTTCGGTGGGCGTCCACCTTTAACATCAATACGCACGAAAGAGTATGGTCGTCGCAGGTGCTCATCGTATCCATTGCGACCAATAAAAAGGAATGAATCAGCAACTTTACGGTAAGGATTACCTGGAAGATAATCAAAAGTCTCCATCAATTCTGGTCCTTCATTGCGTTGACGACGGGGATAATGACCGCTTCCACCAGAGATGATACAGTTAATATTCGAGTCAGCATGTCCGGTGTCTGTTGTGCGAAGGTGTTCCAAACAGTGTGCATGACCATTTAAAATCAAATCGACAATTGGACGACCTTGAGTCATCGAACCAAGGGTATTTGCAACTTGATCAAACACCCAACGCAGACAGCGGCGAACTGCTAACGTTTGTGCTTGATGCCATTTGGTCGCCTCGGTGACGTAAGGAGGATGATGGAAATAAATAATACGTCCGCGCACTTCTTCTGTATTCCAAGATAAAATCAGTCTTTGCTTCAGCCAGTTCAGTTGTTCAAAGTCTACGACTGACGACTCATCAGATTTAAGTTGTTTTTCAATATCAATTTTGATCTCATCGATTTGGTATAGTTTCGCTTTGAGGGCATCAAGTTGTTCGGCTTCTTCAGGAATCTCTGGATTAAGCTTCTCGCATATTTCCAGAATTTGGATTTCCTCTTGTTCTATCTCATGCTGACGATGCACCAATTCGCGGCGTTCGGCTTCTCCCTCTTTTGTCGCTGGGAGTGGTGATGGTTCATTAAAAGTATTGGAGTCGAGGGCGAAAAAGTCGATCCCACCGTAACGAAAAGTGTAGTAGCGGTTGGGTAAGCGGGTGAAACGTCCGGGTTCATAACGTAAACAGTGTCCCGTGTCAGTCTTTGCAGTGTAATGCTCATCTAAATGACGTTCCAACTCTTCATCAGAGTCAAATCCTTTGAGATAGTCAAGAAACGCCCGTGCATAAGCATCACCTTTATAAGATCCATGCCAGCCGATCTCGACATTTTTATAGCCAAGTAGGCGACGGAGCGATCGCGTACCTCCAGCAATAAACCGATATATCCCCGGAACATCGTAATAATCATGATTACCCAGAACTGGCAGAATTGGTAGATTAAAGACCATGCGATCGTACGGGATGCGTTTAGGATTTTCGCCACCCACAAGAAACTCGCGGTAAGGTTCAATAAAGTTAGTCGGGTAATACTCATGAGATCCCACCACATAAATGACATCACCCGTATGCAGAACAAAACGGCTCTCCTCTTGATAAGCAAGCATCAATTCAGCAATTTTGCGTTGCGGGTGATGTCCTTGATGTTCTGTAGTGCCGCTATCACCTATAACTATGAAAGAGAATTCTGGATTATCCGAGTTACCATCATCTAAAACCATGCTGGTTTGGTCAATGCCACGTTCGACAACACTCGCATCTCCCCACCGTACCCGTTCCTTCATCTTTTGGACTTTCACAGGAACTGGTGGATCAAATATGAATTTCATAAATTGGTATTCATGAGTTATTAGTCATTTAGTTATTCTCCCATCTAAACCTCCGCAAGGGTACTCCCGCCACACACGAAGTGTTGGGGATAAGCGGGAATTGCGGGGCAATTAAGAGGGCATGCCTGACGGCTACAACTAGTCAGTTATCAGTTATCAGTTATCAGTTACAACAGAAAATACGGCTCTGTTTCTTTTGTTAACTGTTCACTGTTCACTGTTAATGATATCCTGCTGCTTGCAACGAAAATAGTGTTGCATAGCGCTTCTGTGCCTGTAACAACTCCTCATGAGTTCCCTGTTCCACAACCTCCCCAGCTTCGATAACAACAATTTTGTCAGCCATCCGCACCGTAGAGAAGCGGTGAGAGATTAAGAATACCATCTGATTTTTCGTCAAAGTGCGAAAGTGATTGAAAATATCAAATTCTGCTTGGGGATCCATTGCGGATGTCGGTTCATCCAAAACCAAAATATCTGCATGAGTTCGCATAAAAGCACGCGCAAGAGCAATTTTCTGCCACTGACCTCCAGAGAGTTCTTGTCCATCCTTGAACCATTTCCCAAGCTGAGTTTGAAACTTGTCGGGCAAATGTTCAATAAAAGGAAGCGCCATCCCTTTTTGGGCCGCACTCATCCATCGGTTTTTATCTTCAACGTAGTCCACATCCCCCACACCAATATTCTCACCAACAGTAAATTGGTAGCGGACAAAGTTCTGAAAAATCACCCCAATGCGTCGCCGCAGCACATCCACATCCCATTCTTGCAAGTCCAAACCATCTAGTAAAATGCGTCCAGAGTCAGGAGTGTAAAGTTGAGTCAGCAGTTTGATCAGCGTCGTTTTACCAGAACCATTTTCACCAACAATGGCTAACTTCTCTCCCGGTTTCAGGTGCAAAGAAATATTTTTCAGCGCTGGTTGCAAACTTCCTGGATAGGTGAATGATACGTTTTCAAAGCGAATTCCATCTTTAGGTTTTAAGCCTTTGGTAGCTTTGCCTTTTGGCTTTGGAACTTCCTCTTCCAGAAACTCATAAAGATTAGAAAGGTACAAGTTATCCTCATACATTCCCCCAATAGAAGTCAAGGCACTAGAAAATGTAGACTGTCCTTGGCGAAACACGGTGAGATACATCGTCATATCTCCTAAGGAGATTCTGCTTAGAACTGTCTCCACCACAATCCAGGCATAAGCCATGTAAAAAGCTAAAGTACTCAACAAACTCAGCAGATAACCCCACCATCCTCGCCGTAGTGTCAAGTCGCGGTCTTCACCGTAGAGTCTATTAAATAAGCTGTGGTAACGTTCCAGCAACATATCCCCAAGTTGGTAGAGTTTAACCTCCTTAGCAAAGTCTTCTCTAGCCAAAAGAGTTTCCAGGTAATGCTGCTGACGGGTTTCCGGTGCACGCCAACTAAATAAGCGAAAGGCTTGCCCAGCAAACTTCGTTTCAGCAAAGAATGCGGGCATAGCTGCTAAGATGAGCATCAACACCGCCCAAAATGAAAACTTCACCAGCAAAATGCCATAAGTCACAAGTGATAAAGCGCTTTGCACCAAGCCAAAGGTACGATTGACTAAAGACAAGGGACGAATTGATGCTTCTCGTCGTGCATTGGTCAATTTGTCATAAAACTCTGAATCCTCAAACTGTGTGAGGTCGAGTGTCAGGGCTTTTTCCAAAATCAGAACATTGACTCGTTGACCAAGTAGCATTCGCAACAAAGACTGGCAGACGGTGAGTCCTCGCTGACTAGCTGCTAGTAAAGCGACGGCGATCGCCTCTAATCCCACATACATTAAAGGACGATTATTATTGACAAAATCACTGTTATATGATAAGTTGTGAGAATTGAAAACGACGGTATCGACAATTAACTTACCGATATAAGCTATAGCTGCTGGGAAAAGACCAGCCAGCACAGTTAAACTCGCGAAAATAATAGTCAGCGAGCGGCTAGTTGTCCACACCAAACTAATAGCTCGTCCACTGTACCGGAAAACTGCTAGAGATTGGCGCAGGGTGTTACGTTTTTTACGAATCTTCATATTTCTTTTATACTGTAAAATCGCCCCTTATTGCAGTGGTCTGCGCTGAGCGCAGATCGCGTAAGCGTAAGCGCACGCAATCATGCGTTCGCCGTAAGGCATACGCGCAGCGTCTGGGCAGGAGATACAAAGCAGCGTCTCGTAGAGAAGCTATTGCCCCTATCAGGCTGCGAACTGGAAGGTGAGAACCGTTCTGCGCTCGCGCTCACGGCCGAAGCCCCTCGGCTTGAGCCAGGTGCGGTTTTTTATTGTTTATGAACGCAACTTGATATGAGTTGCATTCAAAGGCAATTAGTGGTACGAGAGATTATATCCAAATACACCAATTGGAGTATTTGAGGTATTGTGAATAAATGTAAAGCTATAACAAGTTAGCTTTATTTTTCAACTTGACATACAGCATCGTGAGTGCTAAAGATTTACCAGAAACTACAGCCCATGTCAGAATTATCCGTCAATCTTGGCAAGACGGATTTCTTGAAGGCGAAGTCAGAGCGGGTGACTTTGAATGGCAATTCCAATGGCATTTTCGCCGGGGAGAACTTTCTGTCAAACCTTCTAGAGGGCGTGCTTTGATCAAAGAACCCCTCGGTCGCTTCTTGGAGCAACGAGATTACCAGCTCGAACCAGGAGGAGACTATGCTTTCACTATTCGCGCTCAACTATAGAAACGAAGATTTATCAACTAAACATGTGTTAAAATTTTTAACTTTTAATTATTCATTATTAACCACTGATTCAGTTAAACGATTGAGGTATCTTTCAATTAACAGGATGGCTACAATGTCGTCTATTGGTCGTGGTGGTTGTCGTAAGCCTTGTGGTAGAAGCTTGGCAAGTCCCTTGGGAGGAAACATCTGCCAGTAGCGATCGCGCGCTTCTAAGCTAGTGTAACGCTCATCCACTAAAACGATGTTCAATGGATCTGCTAATTGATTTTGCAGTTCTTGCTTCCAGCGTTTTGCTGTGGTTTGGTCACCCATGACGAGTAAAGAAATGGGGAACTTTTGGCGTAGTGAGATGATGGCGGCGATCGCCTCAGCAGCTAATACGACTTGATGATGGTACAGTTGTCTATCAAGTCCCATCACAGCTAAACCACATTTATCACGACCAGGGTCGAAACCCAAAATAGCTGGTTGGGTTGGTAAAAATTTACGGGCAGTCATAATAAAAATTTAAAATTAACAAGAACGCAAAACCCACAACAAGAGAATTCCCTACAAATTAAATATAAGATTCCTATTTGAGTAAGCAAAGAATTCTTTTTTCTCGATAAATGAATTCAAGCACAACACAGCCGCAACTCACCCACCAGAATTCCCCTCTTATTGACGCGCGATTTCTAAATTTCTTCTGACTACTGATCTTTAACCATTTTTTTGGTCAAAAGTCAACAGTTTTTGGACTGTGGACTTTTGCTCATAGATTATGAAAACTTAACAATTAGTTATATATAGAACTCCTATTTGATTTTTGTTGGCATAGCCTGCACTCTGCGCTTAAAAAAAAACTGTTAACACCTTTATTCCTTCTTCGGTGTTAACAGTTAAGCGTTCCCTAGTAGTTCACGTGCTAAAAATAATCTGCCCGTTTTGGATAGCTATGAGTTTTACTTTCAGTGGTCCTGCTGTATATGTATCCTCTACAGCAACAGCTTTGATCTCAATTGGCTGGTTGTACTGTCTCAACTGGGCGATAAAGCGAATGAAAGTCCCATCTATTTGAATACTTTCTAAAATACCAGCGTTACGAGCGCGAAATTGCGAAGCAGAAATCAGCTGTTCTAGCCGCTGTCGCAGTTGAAAAGATGTCATCGTTTTGGGATCTGCGCTTGTTGTTGCTATGACTTGATCTTTGGTAAAAACGACTTGATTGCGTGCTGCATCAGCAAAAAATGCAATCTGCTTTTCTCCCCTGACGTAATTGCCAGCAGAAAAAATTCTTACCACATATTCTCGACCATCATTAATTTGCTTGCTTAATTGATCAACCTGCTCATTTGTCACTTGTAAGATTTGCAAATTTGCTGGATTAGGAGCACCAGGCTCACTTAATTAGATGGTAGCGTTTCGATTAGCTTCCTGTAAAAGTTGAACGATCAACTGACGCCCTACAACAGGTTGTTCCACACGAAAAACGCCTGTAGCAAGAACTTGACCGCGAACCAGTGCGAGTTTTCCTAAACGCAGGTCACGGTAAGATTGGTAATATTTCTCCAGCCTTGCGACTTCCTGTTCCAGATAGTCTTGTTGTGTTTCCAATTCTTTGAGGCGAGATTCCCGTTGAGCAATCACTTGCTCTCGCGCGGCTATTGCTGTGTTTCGCTTTTTAATGAGTTGATCCAGTTCGGCTATTTTTTGATCCCGTTGTTGAACAGCTTGCTGTCGATTGGCTAGTTCGCGATCGCGTTTCTCAATAGCTGTTTTGGCTTGCGAAATCGCTTTTCTTGCTTCTTCATACAGTCGTTGGCGTTCTACCTTTCTTTTTTCAATTTCCACCAGCAGCTTTTTTTTCTCATTGTCAACGCTTTGAAGTTCCGCTATGGCTTGTTTATAGCTAGCGACTGCTTGACTGAGTTGGTTTTGTGTGCCCTGAAGTTGAGCTTGAGTTTGAGCTTGTTGGCTTATGGTACGGTTTAGTTGAGTCTGAGTTTCTTGCTGTTTAGTGTTTGCCTCACGTAAGGACTGATTCGTTTGCTGCAAGCGCTCTTGTTGAGCTTTTTGTTCTTTTCGAGCTTGTTCTAGCTCACCTTTAGTGTCTTCTAGCTGTTTTGCAGTTGTGTTGAGTTGTTCGCGCTTGCGCCTGAGATCTTTTTGAATACTCTCTAGTTTAAATACTCCTGTACGCAATCCATCGTCGGCAGCAAATAAAATTCCTAAGGTTGATGCCGAGACCAAAGTACCTGTCAGAATAGTTATCAGTACTGCCGTATTTTTTGGACGCAGGTTGAACAGGGAGAGGCGAGCCTTGCCAACTCGTGTGCCAATGCGATCGCCCACGGTGGCAATGACGCCTCCCAAAATTAAAATTGCCGCTATTAGGATGTACCCGGTGGTCATCTTTTCCTACCGATGAAATCCTTCCAGATACAGCCTACTACTTCCAGTCATTATCTGTGGGAAATTGATGTAAGCCAAGCATTGACATGACGCAATCTTCACTAGTCTTTATTCCTGATTTAAACAAAGTTCAACAAATCCCACGAACACTTGCTATTTCACTCACGTACAATATAAGGCTTTGTGTGCAAAGCTGCACTTACAACGGGCAAAGCCTATACTCAACCCAAAAGTCACTTCCCAAAGCGCACCAAAAGTATGCGCGGGTTCTCTTCAGATGCGCTTTGGCTCACCAAGCTATCGGCGGGAGCAATGCAGGGGCTTTCGCTACCTTTTACTTACTTTATGGGCATTTACAAGTCAGTCACTCATGGGCGATCGCCCACAACCAAGCATGAAAATCTATTTTCAAGCTAGCCGTGATGAACTGCCTCACTAGAACAGATGAAAATTTTTCTTTTCTTCTGAGTTCTGAGTTCTGAGTTCTATTTTCAAGCTAGAAAACTATGCATGGCAGTTGCTTACAGAGGTTGATACACGCCTGGTTACTCACAAACGCACCAAGCTTATTGCAACAAGGACGGTATTGTCGATGTCAGTTGTAGTAAGTGACGTTTATGAGTCATTTTTCTGACTTTTTTATCTAACTCAGAAATGACTGTTCATAGCTAGTGAACTTTGTTTAGGTAAATTGGCGACTTAAGGTAACAGGCTTATGAACAGTAATCTTTTTCTTGTGTATTGAAATCATTTTTTTCTCGCGCAAGTCACCTAGTAATCTAGTGACAGTCACGCGAGTCGAACCAATTGCTTCAGCGATCGCTTGATGAGAGAGCTTGAGATCAATTGTGATTCCATCCGCACAAGGAACACCAAAATCACGACAGAGAATTAACAAAAAACTTACCAATCTAGAACCCATATCTCTGTGAGCGAGTGTTTCTATCATCATCTCTGTCTGTAATATCCGCGAAGACAATCCTCGCAGCATTAACATCGACAGTTCTGGGTTTTCTTTAAGCGCTTGTTCCACCTGTTCAATTGGTGCTGAGAGCAATTCTACAGATGTGAAAGCAACCGCATGGTAAAACCTATCTGACTTGTTTCCTGTCAGCAAGGATAAGACGCCGAAAACACTATTTTCCCGCAGCAGTGCTACGGTTATTTCTTCTCCTGCTTCATAAACTCTGGAGAGCTTAACGGCACCTTTTAATAGAAAATACACTCGTTCGGCGGGATCGCCGGGGAAAAAGATGGTTTTACTACGTTCAAACGTTTCTACAACCGGCGGAAAAGCTCCGGTTGCCATCTGACGAAAAACACTTGCTAGGGCTTTATCTTGTGTCACGAGCATTTACCTTCCCCTACCCAATGCCGGAAAATTTAAAATCGATTTCCTAAGAATACACCTGAAAAATCAAGAACACATTGTCAATGTTTTTGTACTTTCCTATACTTAACCTCACTCACTCATATAGCAATTCTAAACTATTTATGAAATTTCCCATAACGTCACCTGTCATTTTTCCAGTGTTTAGTGTCCAAAGTCATAACAAATCACTAAGAAACGCAACTTGTTTTAACGAGGGGAATCACCAAGGGCGAGATCCTCAAGATGATTCTAACGAGCAGTCTGATAACTCCAATTCGATTGCTCTGTTTATATGTTCATCATGATACATAATTTTTGATGTTTAGATCTAGTCTTTTTTCAAAGTTAATTCTAAATTTTTTTGACTTTTTTTATGAAGTAAAAAAAGTAGACACACTCATTCTGTAGAAGGTGTAAAACTGTAGTTCGTATCTAGTTTCTGGTAGATAGAAAAGAAATTCTATAGACTACCAAATACCTACTCTCTACTACTTACTATTTACCATCCACTATTTACTCCTAAATCAATTATCACTACTATGTTTTGAGCATATATTTAAGAATGGAACGATAATTTTGTGGTATCAAAAGGTAACTCCATAATCCGGTTGACAAATAGTACCCATAACAAAGACAAATCGGTGTCAGATTCTAGTATGCTCAAGCAGGAGTGTTCACATTAAGAATTGATATGCTAGATCTGACCGGAAAAAATGCCTTAGTAACGGGAATTGCAAACAACCGCTCAATCGCTTGGGGGATTGCCCAACAACTGAACGCAGCAGGAGCGAACCTGGGTGTTACCTATTTGCCAGATGAGAAAGGCAAAATGGAGAAAAAAGTCGCAGAGTTGGTAGAACCGCTAAACCCCAGCTTGTTTCTTCCATGTAATGTCCAAAACGACGAGGATCTTAAGTCTACCTTTAATGCGATCAGCGATAAGTGGGGATCTTTAGATATCCTGATCCATTGCCTTGCCTTTGCCAATAAAGAAGACTTGAGTGGAGATTTTAGCCAAACCTCCCGTTCTGGCTTCAATTTGGCTTTAGAAATCAGTACTTACTCCTTAGTGCAACTCGCTGGATACGCAAAACCTTTGATGACTCAAGGAGGAAGTATCCTCACTCTCACTTATCTAGGAGGTGTGCGGGCAATTCCCAACTATAATGTGATGGGAGTTGCCAAAGCAGGGCTAGAAACAAGTGTGCGATACCTCGCTGCCGAAATGGGACCACAAAATATCAGAGTGAATGCCATCTCTGCTGGTCCAATTCGTACTCTAGCCTCTAGTGCCGTAGGAGGAATCTTAGATATGATTCATCATGTGGAGCAGGTGGCTCCTCTACGACGCACTGTCACTCAGCTAGAAGTGGGCAATGCGGCAACTTTCTTGTGCAGTGACCTGGCTAGTGGAATCACTGGGCAAGTGCTTTATGTGGATGCAGGATATGAAATCATGGGTATGTAACGTTAATATTGCTATTTGCTAACCAATAACTACTATTTGTGTATTTACCATTAGTTATTAGGTATTAGCAAATGGCTCTGACCCATTACTACATAATTAAGCATAAGCCAGGTTCTGTATGCAAATAAGCGATTCCTCCAGCACAGACTCCATCCTACGCCAAATTCTCCCCTCACAGCACGAACAACCCCAAGGGGGCACTCGTATTGCCGAAATTAGCCGTAGGACAAGCGAAACGGATGTGTATGTTAAAGTCAACTTGGATGGTACAGGAGTTTGCAATGCAGCAACTGGCATTCCCTTTTTGGATCATATGCTGCATCAAATTTCCTCCCACGGGCTGATTGACCTAGAAGTCAGAGCTACTGGTGATTTACACATCGACGATCACCACAGCAACGAAGATGTTGGTATTACCTTGGGTCAAGCTATTAGCAAGGCCCTTGGTGATAAAAAAGGAATTGTCCGTTTTGGTCATTTTGTTGCGCCTCTTGATGAAGCACTTATTCAAGTGGCGCTAGATTTTTCCGGACGTCCCCACATCAGCTATGGTTTGCAAATTCCTACCCAGCGAGTGGGAACTTATGACACCCAATTAGTACGCGAATTTTTCGTAGCTGTGGTGAACCATAGCCAAATGACGCTACATATCCGTCAATTAGATGGTATGAATTCCCATCACATTATTGAAGCAACATTCAAGGCGTTTGCCAGAGCAACGCGCATGGCACTAGAAATTGATCCGCGTCGTGCTGGTACCATTCCCAGTTCTAAAGGGATGTTGTAAAAAAGCAGGGAAAGCTGCAGGAGTGAGTAAGCGTGCTGCACTGAGGGGATCCACTCCTCGCTTTCACTGCGTAGTCATTAATAAATTTTTACGAAAGGAAATAGTTACCAAAAACAGTTAAATGAATCTGAAGTACGAATAGTTGGGGCTATTCATGATGTTGCTTTTTGATTTTCTTAGGTGAGCCTTTTATAAAGAGCTATGAATTTATCATCCCGGTTTAACCCAGCTTTAGGTCTTGTAGGAACAGTAACTGTTGTACTATTTCAAACTCCAAGTGTCGTTGCATTAACTGCATCAGAAGTCAACAACATTGCCAAACAAATCACAGTTCGTATTGATGGTGCAAACACAGGTTCTGGAGTGATTATCGATAAACAAGGAAACACTTACACTGTGTTAACCAACAGGCATGTTGTAGAATTCCCAGGCAAATATACCATTCAAACACCTGACGGCAAACGCTATTCTTTGAACTCTACGCAAGTCCAATCTATCTCAGGAGTAGACTTGGCAGTATTGCAATTCACTAGTTCAGAACAATACCGCAAAGCAGAAATTGGAAATTCCGATCAGTTAAATGAAGGCATAATAGTTTATGTTGCTGGTTGGGCTGACCCAGATGCTATCAGCACACAACGTAACTATCGTTTTCAAGATGGACGCATTTCTGCACGTTTATCAAATGGCAAAAAAGGTTATAACTTAGTTTATAACAACGTCACTAAAGCAGGAATGAGTGGTGGTCCACTGCTAGATGAACAAGGGCGTTTGGTGGGAATTAATGGGCAAGGTTTACGCGATGTCAGAACTGAAGCAATAGATTTTTTCGGGATTCCTATTAACATTTATTTGAAATTTGCTTCTATGAGACCATCAACCCCAGTTGCTACAGTTTCACAACCACCTATTAACCGTCAATATTATCCACAAACAAGGAGAATAAATTCTGTTACTAACATCAGTGATTATTTAATCGCATCTTCAAAAAGTAACTCATCTCCTGATAATTCTTTTACTTATTTAAATAAAGCTTTAGAAGCTTCTGGTTTAAAAGATACCTTGCGAATGCAAGGCTCTTTTACCTTGTTTGCACCTACTGATGCAGCGATTGCAAAACTCCCGAAAAATACTATGCAGGATTTGTTAAAGCCTGAGAACAAAGAAGTGTTAGTCAAAATTTTGAAATATCATATTGTCTATGGAAAATTATTAAGGAGAAATTTAAGAACAGGTGATTTAAAATCATCTGAAGGTCAAAATATTAGTGTCAAAGTAAATTCTGCAAGTGTTGTAACGGTCAATGATGCGAGATTAATTCAGACTGAGAGCGAAACAAGTAATGGCGTCATTCATGTCATAGATGCTTTAATTTTGCCACCAGACTTATAATTTTTTATGTATCATCACATACAAATAGGACTTACGCACCATCTGTCAGAAACCCGGTTTCTTCGTTCGTATTTGGTTGCGAAACAGACGATTTTTGGTAGAA
>NZ_CAWPKW010000099.1:0-94898 GCF_963888615.1 Brasilonema octagenarum UFV-OR1
CGGGGCTAGTTGCCACAACGGGGGGAACCCCCGCAAGGCACTTCTCTCTGCAGTAATGGCTCCCCTACGTGTCTTATGAATGTTGTTAAAACTTACGCATTGACAAAGTAGGCAAGCTGAAATACAGCCTTGCTTTATGATGTAGACAGAGCAATAATTAAACAGACGAATAACAGAGCCAGCAGCAAAAGTAAAGCTTGATTGCGTTTGATCCAATTTTTCACAGTTGCACCAAAGCTGTTGGCGTAACGCTGCTGCTGCAAGTATTGCTTACTCTCCTCAATATTTTCGTAGAGAATGCATTCTTTGGCAAAAGGACGCTGGGGAAAATTGCAAGTATCGTCAGCGTGGTAAGTGCAGCTGTCGCAGAGATACTCCTTCCCTGTGGCGCGATGTAGAGGAATGCCGGGATGTCCATAAGCTTTCAACTGAGTGCCACAATGAGGACAGGTGACAGCTTGGGAATTCACGGGTTGATGACAGCGAGGGCAAGTTGCAGTGTCCACAAGCGTAGCCTTAAAGAGCAAACATTCTGATTCTAGCTATTTCCTCATATGCATGGGAACAAAATACTGATCGATTTGTTTTCAAGATTCATTCTCTACTTTGTCATCCGTCGTAAAGCCGATGCTGAGGGATACTTACCAGCTTGTACCAAGGCTTGCCGCTCTGGAATTCGTTCATTACTGTTAAAATCTAGAATGCGTACTGTCACTTCTCCAATATCTGTCAGCGGTTGAATCACAGCTTGATCTAGTCGAAAGTGTTCTCCCCAAAAATCTCTACGTGGGTTGAAAAACCGGACGAGTTCTCCATTACGCCAATTAATCGATCCCAAATCAGTTCCTTTTTGAAGATTGCAGAAAACACAGGCGTAGCAGAGATTATCCTCTGTTGTGGCTCCACCATGTTTGACGCTAATAATATGATCAACTTGACAACCAGAAGATCTATCTACTTCTGTAATCAGGCAGTATTCACAGATGTAGTCAGCACGAGCTGCAACTAAACGCCTAAGTTCTAGATTAACGTAAGGACGAGACATTTTGAATATTTACTCAGCACTAATATACTTATAAGCCCGTGCTTTTGCTAGTGTCATTATATGCTCTAGCGTTAAGAAATGATCTAATTCTCGTTTTTCCTCTGGTGTTAGTTCACCCATTTTGTGTCCGTACACTAGGTCTTCCAAACGCTCTTTTGCTGAATCTGAAAGTTGAAAATTGACGACAGTTTGCGGAGTGGTTCCAGCGGCAATGAAGTCTATAATTTCGTCGTAAACTTTTGTTGTTTGGGTAGGCGTATTCATAGCGCGTGTTTCTTCTTTTTGCTAATTATACTTCTATGCTACTTTCCAGGATTTTGCTAGCGTTTGAGGTTCTGGCAGAGGTTCACCGATTTCTAAGGATGTCTCAATTAACATCTCTATCACTTCTTGAGCATTCTTGAGCGCTTCTTCGTAAGTATCTCCGTGAGTGCAAGGCTGCATGACATCAGTAAACTCAGGTAAGAAAACCACATAACATTGGTCTTCTTCTGACCATTGAATGATGATTGTATATTTCATATTTCTTCATATACATTGAATATCAAGTTCTGATGATGACTTATAATTCTCGTTTTACCTCACCCCGCCCTATGCCTAACGGCACGCTACGCTATCGGGCACCCCTCTCCTTATTAAGGAGAGGGGATGGGGGTGAGGTTGTTTTCACTTGATATAATTAGATTATTCTCCAATTTTTTACACGACTTTCAGCAACATCTTTTTTACCCCTTTCAAAAGATTCTATAAAACCTGGAATATCGAGTAATTCTTGGGTTGCATCTTCAGTCTCTTTGTCTGCTAGGTAAGCTAGAAAATCAGCAACCAGTTCTAAACGTTCTGAAGATAATCCATCAAGATATTGGTTGATTTTCTCACGAATTGTAGTAGTATTGTTCATATTTTTAGAGCTTCTTCTACTTCTCTAATTCTGCCAACTTCTTCTGAGCATACTCCCGCACTTGCTCATCTGGATCATTCTCCGCTCTGTCGCGCAACAGTGGTAAAGTTTGGGGATGGTGAGGATGTTGTTTGATAATTATCTCAAGTGCTGTTTGCCGGGGGTTGGTTTGCCAGGTTGTCCAACGCTCAAAAGAGTCATTGATGGCGCGATCGCACAGAAATTCCAACATCCAAGGCTCATCTTTCCACCCCCAGGCTATCTGTTGCAATGATACCCGTCGCACAGACCAGTCGTAATCAATCTGAGCACAGATTTTAAGGATGCGTAAGGTTTCAGGCTCATCTTTCCACCCCCTAGCTAATGCTTGCACTGCCCCAAATCGCACAGCCGGATCAGGACACTCAGAGCAGGTTTTGAGCCATGCTAAAGTTTCTGAGTCATCTTTCCACGCCCTAGCTAACTCTTGTACCGCTGCTTGTTGTATATCCCAATTCCCATAAAAATGAGCGAGGGTTTTGAGCCATGCTAAAGTTTCGGGGTCATCTTTCCAAGTTATTGCTATTGCTGCAACAGATTGAGTACGAATTTCACGAATTAGCTCGAATTGCTTACCTGAAGCCTGATATTCATCTCCATATCTAAGTAAGTTTTCCAGGTAATTGCGTAATTGATTAGCGACTTCCGCGATCGCCGTCCTATTCCTCACGTCAGAAAGACACTTAGCCGCCAAAAACAAGTTGCTAAATTTCTCTGACTCACCATTTTGCGCCATTAAATATTCCAAAATTTCGCCAACAAATTTTGGCTCAATCATTCCTGCAATCAGCCGCAAAACTTCATGCCAAGTTTCATCCTGCCAGTGTTTGCCAAAAACTTCACTCTTAAGTTCTTCAATCGGTTGATGAAATCCTGAATTTGTTTTGGTTCCAAATCTTGCAGCATGAAATGCTTAAACTCAGCATCTCGCAGCCGTTGCGCTTTATATCCAATGACGCGAGAAGTCACAATCACCTGCACATTGGGATACTCATTTGTGAAGCGGTGAATATCTGCTATGACATCTTCTCGCTTACCAGGATCAAAAACTTCATCCAAACCATCAAACATGACTAAGGCGTTACCAGCCTTGAGTTGTTCTTGCAATTTATGTTGGTTGAGGTGGGCGATCGCACCGCTACATTTATGAAAAAATTCCAGAAAATTACTACATTCTTTATCTTCTCGTCGCCGCATATAAGTGCGTAACTCAATCAGCAATGGAATCGGCGGAGGATTTTTTATCTTATCAAGCCGATCCAGCGTTTGTTCTACCCAATCTAACGCCAGGTATTGCAATAATGTAGATTTTCCTGAACCTGGATCACCTAAAATTACAATATATTTATAGTTTTGTTTATTTTCAACAATCTTTTTAACTGAACCTACTGGCTGTTCTAAATAAACTCGCTTGTGATGTTCTAATTCTTCTAATGCAATTTCTTCTGCTTCGAGTTCGTTCTTTTCTCGCAATCGTCGGAGATGTTGTTTGGGGAGTTCGTGGACTTGTGGTAAAACTTGGTGAACTTCCCGCACGTTTTGAGGAATAAAGATTCGCCATAGCCGCAATTCATTATAGGCGTAACCGCTGGTATCTATACTATCTAGTTTTAGATTGGCGTAGGACTCGCGAATTGCTTCTTGATATTGTTTTAAATTAAAGTCGGGGATAATTCCGGCAGTCTCTGTTGTGTTTTCTGCGATTTTTTCAAGATTTTGGGAATCCAGAATCGCTCTCAGTTCAGATGAGTCCTGAATAATCGCTTTGACTTTTTTAACGTAACGCTTACCAAGCTTTGTCCAATCAAATTCGCTTGGCAAAGCTAACAAATTCTGTTCGTTCCAAATCTTTTTTAACTTTATTGTATTTAGAGCATGACATTCATCATGAAAAGGAGTTCCCAGTATTTCTTTAACTTTTTTCTCATTCAGGAATTTTTGTAGCGGTTTGTTATAATCCCTAACTTGGTTATCAGGAATGTCAGCATCTTGTAACTCTTGCTGCACGAGTGACAAAAATTCTTTAAGTGCTTTACCAGCAGCAATATCTATTTCTTCTTTTTTTAGTTTCTCTAAAATCTGGCTGGGGATAGCTTTCAATACATCTTTGAGTATATCTTTTAATAAATCTTTGCCTACATCTTGGGCAAATTGTTTCATCACTGGTTGGAAGAGGAACCCAACAGCAGTACTAACTCCCCAAGCGGTTAAAAAGTCTATAGGCATAATACTCGTGTTTGTTCAGTTATTGATTAAGAATATATACACCTGATTGAGTCATGTTTCCTGATTGTCACGTAATTTTTAGCAATAGGACAACCTTAGGCGCATTTAGTAAAACAAATGTCAATAGTCTAAACATATTATTTGACGCAGGTTCTCGTCCGCCTAGGACTGTAAGTCCCAGGCTCATAGGCGAAGTCCATTAAAATGGACTAAGAGTGGAACTGATTTTTGAGTAAATTTAAACACTACTTCATATAAGCATTAATGGTCTACTCGTAATGACGTAAGACATCAGTTAAAACAGACTGGGTAGTCTTTGAGTCCGTTTTAACGGACTTTGACTATAAGCCTTGAACTTGAGTTCAAGGCGTACTAATCGGTGAGATGCAAAATTTGAGTTAACCAAGAGTCTGCGGATCTATCCCTAACTCACGCAATTTATCTGCCAGCCTTCGTGCTTGTTGTTCTGCTGCTTTTATCCGTTCTTCTGGCGTGGGATGCGGAAATTTCCGCACTTGAAACTTACTTGAGTGTTTGTTGGGGCGGAACTTTCACCTTCAGTTGTTCGATTATCACACATTTGATCCTTTGTGTGTGTTTGTCAGAATAGAGGTGTAGTCTATATTAATTATCCTTGCACCATAGGTCTATAAGGTAGATTTATGATAAAGGGGCGTTTGATTTGAAAAAAGTGATAGAAAGGAATTATGGACAGCAACAACAACTGGATGAAGCAGTTATTTACGATAGGTCTTGGAACAACGTCCTTGGTAGCAGATAAACTGCGGGAAGCCAGCGACCAACTTGTTAAGGATGGTAAGCTTGATCCTGAGCAAGCGAAGGCGGTTATGGATGACATGGTACAGCAGTTGAAGTCGGAGCAGGGAAATTTGGAGGGAACTATGCAACGACAACTGCGAAATATGCTACAGGACTTGGGGGTACCTCGTCAGTCGGAAATGGACGAACTGCGTGGTAGAATTGACCGTTTAGAGCGTCAAATGCGTGATTTAGAAAATAAGCTTTGGCGTTAAGGGTCGCTTTGTGGTTTACACTAAATTTTGTTCTACTGGTGATCGTAAAGTACCCAGAATACTGAGTAAGGAGGATTAATTTTGAAAGCGATTTTACTCAGCGTGGGTTTCATGCTGGTTTGTGTTTTGGCTCTGGTATTTGCGCAAATAAGCGGTAACAAACAAGATACCGCTGTTGCTAGCCAGTTGGTTGAAACAACACAAGCACCCATCCAGGTACAAGAAAACAATACCCTTATTGCGAGTAAAAATATGTCTGATGATAATGTCGTCACCACGCCCTCTGGACTTAAGTACACTGAGTTAAAACAAGGGACTGGCGCGACTCCTAAAAAAGGACAAACGGTTGTGGTTCACTACACCGGGACTTTAGAAGATGGTACCAAGTTCGATAGTTCACGCGATCGCGGTCAACCCTTTAGTTTTAAACTTGGTGTTGGACAAGTGATCAAAGGCTGGGACGAAGGACTGAGTACTATGAAAGTAGGCGATCGTCGTAAATTAATCATACCTTCTGATTTGGGTTATGGCGCTCGTGGTGCAGGTGGTGTTATTCCACCCAACGCTACTTTGATTTTTGATGTGGAGTTGCTGAAAATTCAGTAATGACTCATCGTTAGTAGTTTGTTGTTAGTTATTATCATAACTATTAATAACTTGCCACGAACTACTAATTCATTTTCAATAATCAGTTATCAGTCATCAATTGCTTGATAACTGTTAAGCGTTCCCTGTTCCCTGTTAAGCGTTCCCTGTTCCCTGATTTAATAATTATTCGGTCTGGCAAAATTTTTAAACTTCGTCAATTGTGGATCAAACAAGAGTTTAACAGTACCTGTTGGACCATTACGGTGCTTAGCTATGATCACCTCAGCAATTCCTCTATCTGGGCTATCGCTGTTATAGTAATCGTCTCTGTACAACATAATAACTAAATCCGCATCTTGCTCAATACTTCCACTTTCTCTCAAATCAGATAACATGGGACGCTTGTTCGTACGTGATTCTACTCCTCGACTCAACTGAGATAAAGCAATCACTGGAACACTTAATTCACGCGCTAAACCTTTAAGACTTCGGGTAATTTTTGATAGTTCTTGCACGCGGTTATCGCCCCCTCCTTCCATTAATTGCAAGTAATCTATAATAATTAGTCCTACTTCTGTATTTAATTCTGTTTGCAAACGCCGCGCTTGACTTCGCATTTCTGTAACTGTAATATTTGGCGTATCATCAATATGAATTGGCATATCAGAGAGCATACCAATCGCACGACTTAAAGGTTCCCATTGAGTTTGGCTAATGCGTCCACTCCGCAAATAACTCGTTTCAATTCCCGCTTCACTTGCTAGCAACCGCTGCGCCAGTTGTTCTTTTGACATTTCTAAGCTGAAGATAGCAACTGGTAATTTATATGAAGCAGCAATGTTATGAGCAAGATTGAGACAGAAAGCGGTTTTTCCCATTGAAGGACGACCAGCAACAATAATCAAATCAGAACGTTGAAAACCGCTAGTCATACCGTCTAAATCATAAAAGCCGCAAGGTATTCCCGGTAGGGCGATACCTTGATGGCGAGTTTCAATATCTTGGAAAGTATTAATCAGGGTGTTAGAAATGTGAACCAGACCGACTTGGGGACGTTCTTGAGTGATACCAAAGACTTTTTGTTCTGCTTGATCTAAAACAGTTGGTAACTCAGTTTCTGTCTGATAACCTAGATGCACAATTTCATTTCCAGCTTTAATTAATCGACGCCGCAGGTATTTTTCCATAATTAAATCTGCTAAGGCATCGATATTAACGGCTGACACTGTACGATCTACTAGTGAAACTAATTTATTTCTACCGCCAACACGGCTTAGCATATCGTGGTCGTTTAGCCAATTTATGACTGCAAGCAAGTCTGTAGGTTTACCTTGAGTGTGTAACCTGACAGCGGCGTGATAGATATCTTTATGAGCGTTCAGATAAAAGGCTTCTGGAATCAGGCGATCGCTCACTCTACTTATCGCTTCCGGATCTAGCAAAATCCCCCCCAATATTGCTTCTTCCGCCTCAATGTTTTGGGGAGGGAGGCGATCCATACCATGACCTTGAAAGTTAAGTTCTTCAGACATAAATAATAAGTAGAAATTTTAGATTTGATATTATTTTTAAATTTTTCATCTTATAAAGTAAAATATACATTTTTAATATGTGTCCTGTTTGAATCGTTTCCACCCGTTGAGATGAATAACTGATATAAAAGTAAATATTCCATACGTGGGGTTCGTTAATGTAGTGTAACGCACCATGTTAGCAGTGTGTGGAGATAGCAAAATTAACATAATTTAAAATATGCTCAGAAGATGTTTGGAAAGTCTTAAGGAGTAGACAAATTGTCGTATATCCACCCTAAACCTCCTCAAAAGGGGAGCGTAAGCAGTACGGTTTGGTTAAGGGGTAAAGGTGCTTCCTTCTTGTTTTAACCCTTGCTTTTTAACTTTTTCCCAACGAGCGGAGCGTGAATTAAGTTGTGCTTATCCAAACCGTGTTGGGAGCGTAAACGCCGTTCGAGGTTCCCTGGTTGAGTGCGACTGGCGTCAACAACGCCTCAATCTGTGCATGTGGCGTCCCGTCATAGCCTTTGTTGATTTAGGGGAATATTGAAGGTCCAGGTATGAAAACAATACTTCTAAAACATCCTCTGAGAGTGAATATAGCGCTTCTGGTGTTGAGTGCCGTAACACGTGCTGTAGTGAAAGTACATGCACTTTCACATTATGTAATTCAAATGAGAAGCGCTATATTTTCATCAGTTATCAAAGAATCATATATTAAATTAATATTAAATCTTAAATAATAAGATAGCAATTAGCTTCATTTATACTTGTGTCATTTTTTGTTTAAACTAGACCTATCATTTTTAGCTAGTAAATACACGGTATTTCTTATAAAGAGTTATTAAACTATACAAAAAAATACCATCATTTTTTTGTGTGAATATTGAATCCAAAATGATTACTACTTCAGTCTTAAGCTTTTCAAGAAATTTTTGAGTATATATGACAACTTTTACAATATAAACGGTCATGATATTTTCATCATACTAAACTAGTGTCTTTTTTTACTTTTTGTGTTATAATATATCTCTATAACAAGACCTGAATTGAGTTAAATAGTGTAGTAGTATTTTAAAAAATGTAGTTTTAAAGACGCAATTTACGCAGATAAATAAAGTAAATTAATTGTCTATCTTTGTCTGTCTATCTTACGCGACTTTACCCTGGCTTGCGAGAAGCTGCGCTTCTCATGCTACAGCCCTATGACTGTTCTTTTAGTCACCAACAGGTGGTAAATCCGTTAAGGAAGGCTGTCTCACCGCCTTTTAAGTATATAAAATGTATTTTATTTGACATCAGTCAAATTTGTGGCAAGGATTGTAAGAGAATCTCAAGAATTCGGGATTAGTAAGGGGGTTTTTTTAACATGTTGAGTAACCAATTTCAACGATTGGAGCAAGAGGATGATATTCTTTTTTTAGGAGATCAAATTTTTAATGCAGTTCAAATAGTTAAGAAATTCCTTGAATATTTTGAGCCAAAGGGAAATGATTTAAATTTTTCTTGTCAAGACAAGTTTGTTAAAAAATATTTCAAAAAGAGAAATGTAACAGGTATATTTAATCGAGTTGAGTGGGAATTTTACCTGAGATCAGAAATACAATGTGAACTGCTTCTTCCCAATAAAAATCGTAGACAAAAAGGGAAACTTGAAATTAGGGTTACTTTAGAATTTTCTTCATTAAACAAACAATTCTCATCTGTCAATGATGGTGGAAGCCTATCTCATTCTCTATCAATCACAGATAGTAAGACTTCAAAAGATTTTGAGATAAAAGTTTCGTTAGATTTCTATCCTGAGGAAAGATTGCTAGAGGAAATTTCTCACCAAGAAAAAACCACAGAGTCAGGATTGAGAAAATGGCCTAGGGAGACGCTGCGCGTAAGTCCTTTTGAGATAGATGCTCGTAAAAAAGGTATACACGAATACGGTATACACGAATACCAAGCGTCTCTCTAGGAGATGCAAAAGGACTTTTATACAACTGGTTTAGCCATAGTTGTGCTTAAAGAGGATAACTGATATTCTGTTATCCTCGATATGCTGTTTTTATAGGTCAAAATTTGCCTAATTCTTGAGCTTAGCAACGGGTGGATTTTTCTGTTGAGGTAAGTTGTGTTTCAGAAAGTCCCCTCGCAAACCGTAGCTAACTAATCCCATATACTCATAAAACATGAGCATTGCTTTTTTACTCGCAGTAAATTGCGATGGTATGGGAGTTGTATGGGACATGACTTCAAACCCTACACTTTTAAAAGTCAATAGCGAGCGCACCATATGAGGAGAATCTGTGACTAGCAGAATTTGCTTGATTCCGCGTGGTTGCAGGATAGATGCGGTGAACAGTGCGTTTTCCTTGGTGGTTTGAGAACAGTGTTCTTCGCCCAATGCAGCATCAGGAATACCTTTTGCTTTGAGTTGTTGGACAATTTCCGAACCATCTCCTAAACCACTGGCAAAAATGAATGGTGCCCGATGATTCCTCCAAAGTTCAGCTGCAACCTCAACCCTTGAATCTCTAAATGGTACGCCCCGTCCGAGTACAACAATTGCATCTGCACTTGTACCAGGATCAGGGGGAATAAAAGTAACTAATCCTTTTTTTGCGACAGCGATGGTGAGTGGGAAAGTGGCAGAAAAGTAAACCACGAGTAACACAGTTCCCAAACCACTCCAAAAACGTTTCCAGCGCAGGCGTGGAATCATCCAAGGTAAAAAGACTAAAGTCAAGAGTGGCAATACAATAAATATTGGTGTCATTAGCCAGTGGGAGAGCGTTGATTTCAAGACAAGCCACTGACTAACTGAGCGATTGCACAAAGTACCCACCCCAAACATGTGAACACACAAAGCTTGGATAACCATTGAAGTGAACTCCACATACTGTAAAGGCACTTCTTGTCATCGTAGCTAAATCTTCATTTCATGAACTGTTAATTATGAACGCCTGCGTTTAGGGTAGTTAACAGTCTAAATCGAATAATAGAGTGGGAACGATTTTGCATCCTTCGGCTTTACATACACTCGCTGTTGCGGTTCCAACTTTAACTCGTCAAACCCTTCCCGCGTCAAATGAGCTATAACCATTTGCCCATCATCCAAAGTCAACTGTGCTTGCACTTGCCAACCCAAATGTATCAACCTACTAACAGTAGCTGATACTGTAGAATCGTTGGCGATCATTTCCACAATCACATCTTGCGGACACAAAAATATTTCTGAATGTTAGGTGCCATATAATATCGTATCAGTTGCTGCCCGTAAGAAAGTTGTAGAACTTCTGGTTCTTCCACCTTCGACTTATAAGTCCCCCTATGTCCAGAGGAAATATCACAGATGCAGTTAAACACGTCTATTTTGGTTGAAGCAAATTCGAATCAACTTATATAGCAAGCCCGGTTGTCATTTGTGTGAGGGTTTGCAGGAAAAACTAGAACAGATACAAAACCTCAAGTTTGAGCTAGAAATCCGGGATATTACGACTCGTGAAGATTGGTTTCAAGCTTACCAATACCAGGTGCCAGTGCTTTTTTTAGCAAACGCTAGAAGTACAGAAGGCACACAGGAGCTACCTTTGCCTCGTCCCTCTCCTAGGGCAACAGTACAACAATTGGAGAATATGCTTCAGAAGTATTTATAACTAAGGTGTAGGCGAATATACTATACCCTAAACCGCTCTTTGTCGTTTCAATTTCTTCTTACCCAAAGGGTTGGGATGAACCCGGACAAAAACGGACAACCTTCTACAAAATCCTCACTAAAAACGACGAACTTGGAGCATTTTGAGGCGGTTATTGACGATATTTTCAACAATAGAACAGATCAACCGCCTCAAAATGCTAAGGTTGTCCGTTTTTGTCTAGGAAAAATGTAGCGGCAACATGGTGTTATTTTTACATTAAAAAGCGCTTGATAATTTTTTTAGCTCAAGCGCTTTTTTGTATAATTGTATACCAATTCACTTTTTGTGCAACATTTGAAACTCGCAACACTCTGCTGGTGAGACAAATTGCGAATATAACTTGTGCCAAACATATTGTGAAATGGTATCACTCCTTGCATTAATAAAGATTAAACTCATACCATGAAACGCGGAATTAGATGAGTGACAGTTTATCAACTGACCCTAGTAGATAAGTAGTTAATTTATCAAACTTCCTCCATCTTCTTGCGGAGACTGAGCGGTCTCATGTCAGTCCAAACTTCTTTGATGTAATCTAGACATTCTTGTTTGGGGCCACTTTTTCCAGCATCTTTCCAACCAAGTGCGTTGTCCCGGTCGGCGGGCCAAATAGAATACTGTTCTTCGTGATTGACTACAACTTTGTAAATTGTTGTGTCGTCTTTATCATCTTGATACATTTTTATCTCCGTTAATTTTGGTAAACTGGAATCTCGAACAAAAGTGTATTTTTACAAAACTCTTGCCATTCTGTTGTTACATTGTCGAAAATGATATTTTCGTCCTTGAAAATACCATCTGTGACGACATAGTTTTCTTGCAGATAAAGAAAGTCATCATCGGTTAGTTCTCTATTGATTTCGACTTCCTGACCATCGACTTGTTGCTTTTCTTTTCTTGTATTTTCTGAATGCTCAATCCACTGATTGAACTGACGTAATTTTTTTAGAGAGTAAGCTTTGCAGTATTTTCCCATTGTTGCCATAGTTTTACCTTCTTTTTATCCAGTTAATTAGCATTAGTAGATTTATTCGTGCGAAGTGTTACTCTGTGGGTTAATTATACACTTGCAGCAGGCTGCAAAAATGCCATCAGGAGCGATCGCCACCAGATCCAAATGAGTCTGTATGTGTAGTGACTCCGCAGGTATTTGTAATGTTGGACTGTTAAGTTATGGTGATTCCAGGCGTCGATAAACGACTGTTTGTGCATCTCTACCCATGCTTCGGCATCTTGTTGAGGTTTAACTTGGCGGAGGATAAAATTTGCTGGTAACTGCGCTTCTGGAATGGGTTTTTTTCCGCAATTGTAAATCAGTTTCGCTTTCATCAAAGCGAATTGTTAGACTAATCATCAATTCCTTTAAACAGCTTTTATGTTTCAGCCAATTTGTCAGAGGAAGTAGGCAAGAAACCTCCGTCTCGCAGTTCCCTTACACTATCCTTAACAGCCTGAATAATGCAATCAATATCTTCATCTGTATGGGCTGTGCATAGGTAACCAGTTCCATTAAAGAGGAGAATTCCCTTGTCGAACAAATGATAAATTAATAGATTCATAGTTTGCGATATAGCAGAATTCCCCGCTTCTTCAGAATTCCTTGAAGAAGCAGTACCGAATAGTGAGCCAAAATTCGCCATTCGGATGGGTACTTCATCTTCTTCAAAGTAAGTATTCAAAGCTTGGATGAATTGTGATGTGCGTTGATTCAACTGCTCTTGAAGGGCTGGTCCTTGAGTTTTAAGATGTCTAAGAACCGCTCTTGCAGCAGCCATAGCTAACGGATGCTTACAGAATGTACCTGCAAAAAACGTTGTTTTTGCTTGTGGGTAGGAAGAATCTCCATAACTCCAGATACCCCCATCGATAGCATCCATATAAGCAGCTTTGCCAGCGATGACTCCAATCGGCAAACCCCCACCAATAATCTTTCCATACGTCGCTATGTCTGCTTCAACGCCAAAATATGCTTGAGCACCACCCGGATGAATGCGGAAGCCGGTAACCATTTCATCGAAGATTAGGATGATTCCTAATTCTTTTGTTAATTTCCTCAGCTGTTGGAGAAATGTTTTGGGCTGTAAGTCCGGTCGGCTATTTTGTACAGGTACAACTAGAACAGCTGCCAATTCTTGCTCATGAGCTTTGATCGCTTCTAGTGATTGAGGATTCCCGTAATCTAAGACTAAAACATCTTTAACGATATTTGGCGGTACTCCAGGAGCAATTGGCACTGCACGTAAATTTTCGTCGTCTACGCTTTGTGCTTTAACTAGCGTTCCATCAAAATGACCATGATAGGAGCCTGAAAAGATGACAATTTTGTTGCGATCTGTTGTTGCTCGTGCCAAGCGTATCGCCGTCATAACGGCTTCTGTGCCTGTATTACTAAATGCTACCCGCTCCATCCCAGTGAGTTCAGAAATTAACTCTGCTACTTCACCAGCAAACTCTGATTGCGGACCAATCTGTATTCCTTTCTCAAGTTGCTCTGTCAGTGCTTCTTTGATAAAGGACGGATTATGACCAAAGAGATTTACGCCAAAACCCATCATGAGGTCTATATATTCGTTACCATCAATGTCCCATATCTTGGAACCCAAAGAGCGCTTGCCAACAATGGGATAGCATATCTCCTTCATCATTAGATTGAACCCATCTGACGCTCTTGGGTCAGCCAAAACTTGGCGACAGGCTTGCGTGAGTTGTTTTGATGTTATTGTCCGCTTGGTATAGCTGTTAATAAATGTTTCTAAATACTTCTGTTGATATGGATTAAGACCTTCAGTGGATAACAATTTTGTGGTTTGTGTCGAATCAATTTGTGATAATTTGTTTTGTACTGTAGATTCTTGTGTCGCCATAAGAGCTTATATCCTTTTTCAGTTTAAATTGCTAATACAATCAGATTTGTTGACATTTTGATTTCCAACCCCTATGAATGATGAGTCGTACTTAGCATTGACAGAATTATGAGTATTTTTCGAGAGTCATTACACCTGAATGTTACGCTGTAGACCATCTATAAAACCCTTTTGAATTAGATAAGAAAAGTAAGTACTTAGTAACTGATTATTTATTGGTGGACAGACGATAGAAGTACCAGCCAGTCCATTAAGTGTATTCTCGCAGGCAAAATGTAAAACTGCTGATGGAGATGTTTTCTCTTCAGCATTACTTGACGCAAAAAATGGTACTAATGAATACAAAGGATGTTTCTGTGAACTTTTAGTCATATTGAGTAACTCTGCTCGCCAATCTTCATAAGTCATCTGCTTAATTGGATAGCCTTGTGAACAAATCTGGTCGATAAGCATACTTGAGTGCAGAAGCTGGGGATTAACTAAGTGAAAAGCCTTTCCTAGGGATTTTTCCTGTCTCGATAAATGGACGATCGCTTTGCTTACATAATCCACAGGAACTATGTTCTCCCTAATGTCCCTATCTGGCACACTTCCCAGTTGGATACAGCCTATTATTAATCTGTACAAGAAGTCATTTGTATTAAATACACCAGTTTGGCTATGTCCTGATATACGTGATGGTCTATAAATACAAACAGGAAGCCCTCGCTCACCCGCAGTTTTTACTAATTTTTCGGCAACCCATTTACTTTGAGAATAACCATTAGAAAGCAGTTGACCATCATCAAGACTATCCTGCTCTCGAACTAATTTGACCCCAGAATAACCAACTGACGAGAAAACACTAGAAGCAGAAATGAAATGTACGGGCTTTGCTTTGATTTTACTTGCCAATCTCAGAACCTCTTGAGTACCTAACACATTGGCAGCTTTAAGAACAGAGTATGGATAAATATGATTAACCCAAGCCCCATTATGATAGATGACATCTATTTTACGTTCCATTAGTTGAAATTGCTCCTCTTCTAGACCGAGAAGAGGCTCAGATAAATTACCGACAACTGGGATAATTCTGGAACTTAGAGATTCATTCCAAAGTGAATAAGCTTTAAGGCAGCTTTGCAGCTTTTGCTTGGATTCGTCAACATTTTGAGAACGCACTAAGCAATAAATATCTGCTTTAGTTTGCTGTAGAAGTTCAGAAAGTAAAAATGCTCCTAAAAAGCCTGTTGCTCCAGTTAATAAAATACAAGCTGGTTCACTCACAGATCCATTGAAAGTTTCAGGAAAAATTGTGGGATCTAAAACGGCTTCAGCATTGAGATCTACAAAAGTTTTTGAGTTAACTGTGGGACTGCTTTCATAGGAGCAAATGTTCTCGATATTCTCTGCTATACCTGCCACAGTAGGTCTTTCTAACAAACTGCGTAAAGACACATCTACCTGAAAAATTTTTTGTACCTTAACAAGAAGCTGAGTTATTAGTAAAGAATGTCCTCCTAAATCAAAAAAGTTGTCATAGATGCTCACTCGCTCAACTTTCAAAACTTCAGCCCAGATTTCTGCCAGCATCACTTCTACAGGGGTGCGAGGAGCGACAAAGATTCCTGTGAACTCTGAGCGCACCTGCTCAGGCGCAGGTAATGCCTGACGATCCACTTTGCCATTGGGGGTCAGAGGTAGCTCCTTCAGGAGTACAAAAGCGGACGGTAGCATGTAATCAGGCAACTTTTCTTCAAGGAAATGGCGTAGTTCAGTTATTGTCAAAGCAGATTCTCGCTTAAGTACCATATAGCCAACTAAGCGCTTGTCCCCTCGTACGTCCTCTCGCGCTATTACCACACTTTCCCGCACCTGTGGATGTTGACTCAGTACCGCCTCAATCTCTCCCAATTCAATGCGGTAACCCCGGATTTTAACCTGGTGATCAAGCCTGCCAAGAAATTCAATGTTTCCATCGCTCAGATAACAAGCTGAATCTCCCGTTTTGTACAGGCGCATTCCTGGGCGAGCATCGCCAAAGGGATTAGGAATAAACTTTTCGCTAGTTACAGCAGGCTGATTGAGATAGCCTCTAGCCAAACCATCACCACTGATATAGACTTCACCAATAACGCCGATGGGGACAGGACGCAAATGAGAATCTAGTATATATATTTGCGTATTGGTAATGGGGGAACCAATCGAGACTTGCTTTCTAGTTTGTTGAGAATGGTGAGACAGCGCTGAAGGAGGGTTTCCCTCCGTAGGCGACTGCGTTCGCGTAGCGTGCGCTTTGCGCTTACCCGAAGGGCAGTGATATACACTACTCCACACTGTTCCTTCTGTTGGTCCATACTCATTAAACAGAGATGTTTCTGACAACAATTGGTAGTGACGTTGCACCAACTCTGTTGGACAAGACTCACCCGCAACAATCACGGTACGAAGTGATGTTAACTGCTCGGCTTTTGTCTCCTCCAATAGGAGAGCATATAGAGAAGGAAGGCTTAATAAATGGGAGACATGATTTTGGACGATTAACTCTACCAGTTTTGGTATCTCCAGTTGTAAACCTTCTTGGGGAAGACAAAGAGTTCCTCCAAAGCAAAGTGTCCAAAAAATACCCGCAACAGAACTATCAAAAGCAAACGAAGAAAGCAATAAGAAGCTGGTAACTGTTTCTTGGTAATAAGTAATACGAGCAGTCGTTGAATGAACTAGGTTTTGATGTGCAATCTGCACTCCCTTAGGTTTGCCTGTAGAACCGGAAGTGTAGATGACATAAGCCAAGTTTTCAGGACACGTCTGGAGAGCGGGATTTTCCTCACTTTCTTGAGCAATTGTTTCCCAATCTGTGTCCAAGCAAATCGTTTGGGCGTTGTGAGCAGGTAAACTTTCCTGTAATCGCTGCTGAGTTAATAATACTGGTGTTTGGGTATCTTCTAATACGAACGCTAAGCGCTCTTTAGGATAAGCTGGGTCGAGTGGTACATAAGCTCCGCCAGCTTTGAGAATGCCAAGGATACCAACAATCATTTCCAGCGCTCGCTCAACACAAATTCCCACCAGTACGTCTGGTTTAACTCCTAGTCGTTGTAGGTAGTGAGCTATTTTGTTGGCACGAATGTTGAGTTCACCATAGGTGAGTTTTTCGTCAGAAAATGTAGCGGCAATATTGTTTGGTGTGCGCTCTACTTGTTCTTCAAATAAGCGGTGAATACACTTGTCTTGTGGGTAGTCAGCTTGTGTTTGATTGAACTCGACGAGAAGTTGATGGAGGTGGCGATCGCTTAAAATTTCTAATTCACTAATCGCAGCTTCTGGATGATTTACGGCACTTTCTACTAACTTGTGAAATTGCTCTGCTAAACCTTCAATATCCTTTGCACAAAACAGGTTGGAATCATAATGAAATTCTGTACTTATAAAATTATCCCTTTGCCGACAAGAGAGCTTTATTTTGAAACGCTCAATGCAGGTGTAACGCTTGTAAATTGAAAATGCTATATTATCTGCAAAATACTTTGGTTCTTCTGATTCAAAATCAAAGCAAAAAGGGAAAAAAGGCAAATTCTCTGATTTGGTATCCGATGATATTTGTTCCCAAGTAAAACCCTCCTGCCATTTGTAGATAGATTCTACAGATTCATGAATTTCCTGTAGAATTTGACGAAACCGTAAATTCTCTTGTAAATCACAATGCAGTGGTAAGTATTTAGCGAACAGTCCTAATGCTTTTTTTAGTTCATCATATTTCCTGCCATCAACAGCTTTGCCAACTATCATCTCCGATTGTCCAATAAGCCGCCAAAGCAGAATCAACCAGCAAGTTAAATAAAATATAGAAGCAGATGTATTATACTTATGGGCTAATACTTCGATTTTTTCTATTAGTTCAGGTGCAATTCTTGAAATTACTAACTTAGGTTCAAATATTTGTTTTTCAGAAAGAGAGTTTTCAAAAGGAAGCTGGAACTTTCTCAAACCAGAAAAGTCTTGCTTGCTCCAATACTTTCTTCCTACTGCCGTTTCTTCTGCCTCAAGTATTTGATTTTGCCATTCTGAAAAATCGGCGTATTGTAGTGGTTCTTCAGATAGTTCATCTTGCGATTGCTTTGAATAAAAAATAGCAATTTCTTGTACCAGATTATTCAGACTTGCATTATCTCCGCAAAGAGCAGGCAAACCAATAAACAACAGATGTTTCTCTAGCGATAAACTTATAAGGGATGTCTGTAAAATTGAACCTTGTTCATAGTCAAAAGACAATTGGTTAAATTGCTGAAAGATTGCCTCAATCTTAGCTTCTTGTTGTTGAGGACTCAAACTACAAAGATTGTGCTTTGTTTCTAATTTTAACTTGCGGTTTTTAATGACCTGCACTGGAAGAGTCATGCCAGGCAGACAAGGAAAACAGGTACGGAGTATTTCATGGCGATCGACAATATCTTGTAATGCCAATTCTAAATTATTTATATTGACATGACCTTCAATTAAAATTGCACAATTACTACGATAAGCTTCACTTTGATCAAGTTGTTGCAGTAACCATAAATGCTCTTGCTGAGGTGAAAGTTGAAACCCCTCCATACTTTCTGCTTGCATATTTATACCTCTGTGTCAATTAAATGCCTTGGGGACTATATGGTTCAGCCATTCCTACTAAAATTTTTCTTGGAGGGACAAATGGCTTGCGAGCATGTATTGATAACATATTGTCCAGCATCAATACATCTCCTTTTTGCCAGGAAAAGGTGACCATTTCCTGTTGATAAGCTTCTCTCAAATGAGCTAACACTGATGGCTCAATTGGAGAACCGTCCCCGTAATATGTGTTAGTCGGTAAGTCTTCTTCTTTTAAATTTGTCAACAACGAATCGCGTACTGTTGGTTCCAATGTGGAAACATGGAAAAAAGTAGCGTGATTGAACCAAACCATTTCACCCGTTTGCGGATGCTTGATAATAGCTGGTCCAACTTGTCGAGTTCTTAAGCGATTACTCTCTTTCCATTCAACCTCAATTCCATTGCTTTGGCAATACTCCTTTACCTTTGTTTTGTCTGTTGTTTGAAATACAGTTTGCCAAGGAAGACCAAATCCATCGCCAAAGTTACGCATGTACATCACTTTCTTTTCGATAAAGCGATCGCGTATGCTTTGATCAATACGCTCAAACACTTTTCGACAGCTACCAATTGGAGTTTCTCCTCCTGACTGCGCTGGAGTCAAACAAAAGAAGAATATTTTCAATGGAAAAGTAGGAGAATAAGCGTGTTCATTGTGAGGAAAGATACTTTGCTCGGCAGGGTAGTCTGTTGAAGTGTAAATTCTACCACCTACTTGAGTTCGTGGAGATGCCCGATAACGATACTCCATCGCTTCTCCACAAATAGCTGCGATGATTTGCTCAAATTCCTCTAATGATTTGACTTTGAAATCCCGAAAAAGTATAGCTCCATATTTTAATAATTCGGTTTTCAAAAAATCCCGATTGTTCTTAGCCCAGTCTTGCAGATTCACACCTTTTATGCTAGGCTTTATCACCAAAGGAAAGTTGGTTCCTGGCTGGAGAAACTCTGTTTTTATTAAGTCTTCTTGGGATATGTTGACAGCTTTACGTCTTACAGAACCTAGAGATTCAATTTTTGTCATGATTTGTATTTCCTTGTGCTTATAATCTGCTATTAGCTCTACGTTTAACGTTCATTAATTTTTTCTGTATAGTGCTTTCATAAGTTTGTTCTTGAGCAAGATTCTGCTGCTTGTCTGCTTCAGAGAGAATTGTTTTTAGCTCACTCAATTTTGCCTCTGGATGTGTCGCAATCCTGCCTAGAAGCGCTTCAAAATTTCTCGACATCTGGACAATGCTGACTGTGTCAAATAGGTCTGTATTATATTCCCATATACCAAATAGTCCTTGCTCTGTCTCGTTTAGTTCTAGGAGCAAGTCAAACTGCACTGTTTTATTTTCGACCTTTAGGGGGCTTATAGTCAGATCTGGAAGCTTCAAGGATGGAGTTTGGGTATTTTCCAAAACTAGCTTGACCTGAAACAACGGTGAGCGGTTCAACTCCCGTTTCGGATTAAGAGCATCTACCAGTTTGTCAAAAGGTAGATCCTGATGAGCATAAGCTTCCAGGGTTATTTCGCGTACTCGTTCCAACAACTTTAGAAAAGTAGGATTTCCCGATAAATCCGTACGCAACACCAGTTGGTTGGCAAAGAACCCGATTAATCCTTTAGTCTCAGCTTGGTTGCGGTTAGCGATATCAGTACCCACGACAATATCTTCTTGCCCTCTGTACCAAGAAAGCAAAGTCCCAAACGCTGCAAGCAGTACCATAAATAGCGTAATGCCTTGGCGTTGATTCAGAGCCTTAAGCTTCTCGGACAAAGTTTTGGGTAACGCCAGAGATTCTCTTGCTCCTGAGAAAGTCTGAATTGTTGGTCGGGGACGATCAGTAGGGAGTTCCAGTACAGGTAGTTTACCACCCAGTTGCTGCTTCCAGTAAGCAAGTTGAGTTTCTAGTTGTTCTCCCTGTAACCATTGTCGCTGCCAAACGGCAAAGTCTGCATACTGGATGGATAGTTCAGGAAGCAGTGAGGGTTTCCCAAGGGAAAAGGCTTTGTAAAGGGCTGCTATTTCACGAATAAGCACGCCTATTGACCAGCCGTCAGAGATGATGTGATGCATTGTCAGCAATAACGCATGCTCTGTTTCAGTCTGGCGCAATAGAGTCACTCGTAGTAAAGAACCATTGGCTAAGTCAAAGGACTGTTGAGCTTCCTCATGAGCTAGCCGCAGAACTTCAGCTTCCCTCTTGTCTTTGGGAAGTTTTTGCAAGTCTATCACTGGTAGTCTGAAACTCAGGCTAGGAGCAATAACTTGTATTGCTTGTCCATCCACTGTAGTGAATGTGGTTCTTAATATTTCGTGACGCCTGATGACTTCGTTGAAGCTTAGCTCTAGCGCTGTCACGTTCAGCCATCCTGTCAGGCGCATGGACTGGAAGATGTTGTAGGCGCTATGACCAGGCTGCAACTGGTCGAGGAACCACAGGCGCTGCTGGGCAAAGGATAGGGGGAATGAGTTGGTTTGGCGACTTTGGCATTTTATTTGTGTTTGTGAGACTATGTCCCCTTGTTTCTTGCTTAGCCGTTGTGCAAGAAGCTTAAGTTTCTCTGGGGAAAGAGCAGCAATTTTTTGGGAAAGATCACTCATTTAAACTTCCTCCCTTTATCAACTGCTTTTGCGAGACAAGTGATGAATTCACGCAATTTATTGAAATATCTAAGTAGGTGAGATAAACTAAATGCAACTCTTTCTAAGAAGTGTAAATTAGGATTTTACAAGAAATGTGATTACTTCACTAATAGTTAATGACTCATCTCCAGCTACTAATTACCCCTTCTTCTAGCGGTTACCAACCTGGTGAGGTATGTTTTTAAGGGTATTAACTCTGATAAAAAAGATTTAGGTGTACCTCAGTTGCTTAGGAAACGCCCTATAACAAACCAGTAGTAAATAAAAACCTGCCCAGCCAAGGAAATTCTAAAATCAATGGTAAGATTCTACCTTTTATTGGATACTCTTTACTAACATCTTGGTAAACTATTTCTGAACAATACTCATTTATAATGTTGCCGTTTAAGGAGACACTATTTTCAAGGTTTTTCACATGATGCCACCACTTTGATGGTATGTAGATAATTTCTCCTGGTTCTAGTATGACTTCTACTGGGTTAGCATTAGCATAAAGAGGAAAATTTTCTAAATTACCGTTAAAGTTTTCATCTTCGCCATAAGATAAAATATCCTTTGCGTCTGGTATTAAATTTGGTGTAAATAAGACAAATCGTTTACGCCCAGAAATGAGTGCCACCCATCCAGGCATACCCAAGAAATCAAAGTGAAGACCTATCGATGTATCTTTAGCTCCTACATAGATACTATAGAAATTCAAGTAATATTTTTTGACAAGCTTTTGTGGTAGCCTTTGTAACCAATCGCGAAAGTAAACAGGAACTTTGTAATCCTCATAAAGTTTAGGATTAGAAGAAAGATTCAAGTCTCGCAAGTATAAAAATTTTTCGTTTTTATCAGTATTTATGCGTTCCAAGTACTCAGCAACAGTCATGTCCACCCGAGTCTGATTCCTAACATCTGTTACAAGGAAATTGCTTGAACCGTACTCTGACCTAAAAAAATCTGCAGTCCACTTTGTTGTAGCTTTCCAATCTTTCATTGCGTCAGTGATGATGACAGGTTTGCCAACAGATGCATACTCCCGTATAAACTCCTCATACGAGAGATTACTGCGACGTTCAACACAAGAAATTGGCGTCCATACCAACTTATATTTGTTCTTGCGCCATATCCTCTTAAGCAGATAGACGACTAAGCTGGTAACAACAATCAACGTAATTGTGACAAAACTCAACCCAATAATGTTTGAGAAAGAAAGCATAGTCATGTCAAATCCATTCAATTACTTAGTTTTCCAAAGCAAGTATTGTAAGTACCTCATCCTCCGATAGTTGCTCAATGTCCGCTAAGGCTTGAGCCAGTGCTTCGTCATCAGTCTGCTGAGCCAATTTTTGTACAATAACCTCAGCCAGTTCAGCTACAGTAGGTGAATCGAAGAAATTTTTATAAGGCAGTTCTATCTGGAAAGTTTTGCATAGCTGAGAAACAAGCTGAGTGGCAAACAAAGAGTCTCCTCCCAACTCAAAAAAGTTGTCATGAATGCCTAAGAGTTCAATACCTAAAAGTTGTTGCCAAATATCAACTAGAGTGCGTTCCACCTCGTTACGAGGAGCAACATAAGCATTTGCCAGATTAGGGCGCTTGTGAGTTGATTTCGCTCGACTCACAAGCGCTAATTGCTCTTCCAAAGACTTGACAGATTTCTTCGGCTGAATCTTAGTCAGAAAATCTTGTGTTGATACTATTAGCTGAGGTACTGTACTATTGTGCAGAATACGTCTAAACGCCTCAATGCCTTCTTCATAGGTCATTCCTGCCGTCAGATCTTCCCCTGTTATCTCCTTATGCCGTGCTTCAACGGCAGCTGCCATGCCTATGCTGTTCCATCTGTCCCAGTTTATAGATTTAGTAAAAGTGCCATTTTGAGAAGCGCTGTAGTGAGCGAAGGCGTCAAGGAAGGCATTTTCAGCCGTATAATCCATCATCCCCGGTGTACCCTGAAATGAAGAAAGTGATGAACACATGACAAAGAAGTCCAGTTCTGTATCTTTGAAAACAGTTTCTAGTACTCGTGTTCCTCTCACTTTTGGAGCTAAAGCACTGGCTGCGGCTTCTTTTGTTGTTAATTGAATCATACCTCCCCCGTAAACTCCAGCTGCATGGATCACCCCGTGGATCTGACCAAATTGGTGATTGACTTGTTTAAGTACTACAGACATTTGTTCAAGATTGGCAACATCGGCGCTGACTACCATAATCTGGGCACCCAACGCCTCAAGTGCCTGCAACTTCTGAATCTTAAGGCTGACGCTATCGTGCTGATCATGAGTGGATAACCATTGTGACCATTCGTCTCGATCAGGAAAAGGCGATCGCCCTATCAATACTAGTTTTGCCTGTACTGTTTGTGCCAGATATTCTGCCAGCGCTAGACCAACGCCTCCTAATCCACCTGTGATCAGATATAGTCCCTGTTCTCTTAATCGGGTTTTCTCAAAAGAACCTCCTTCCAATCGGACAGGTTGAAAGTCTTGCACCCAGCGATGAGTACCACGGTAAGCTATAACTTGGTCAGATGTTTGGGTTATTAGTTCCCCTTGCAGCGCTTCTATAAGTTGATCCTCTTGCCGACTTTGTTTTGCGGGAATAACCACATCAATGCTGCGACAGGTTATATTCGGGTACTCTTGGGGAATTACCTTAACAGGTCCGAGAACTAATGCTTTTTCTGGGCAAAGCACCTCTGAACCTGTCACTTCCTGCATATTGTTTGAGACAATTCCAATTTCTACCGAATCTGTCTGATTATTTTCCCCAAGTGCTTGGGCGAGAAACAGCAGACTGTAAAACCCCAAAGCTTCAGCCTTATCCAAAGACTCAATTGCTGATTCGGCGTGACTATCCTGCGTAACACTCCATAAATGAACAATTGTTTTTGGAACCTTGCCCTGTGCGCGAAGTTCTTGAAGTAGGGCGTCGTAGTCATCCCGTTGTCGAGGGTTGATGGTATATGACAATTCCTTTTGGCTACTAAATTGCTCGCCGACTTTGACGGTAATAACATCCTGACCAGAATTTGCCAGTCGCTTCACCATTGTTTCACCCAAGCCGCACTCATCGACAAACACTAACCAGCAGTCCGACTGAGTTGTCTCAACCGCAGATTTCAGAGGCTGCGGCGGCATAGAGCGTTTCCAGGATGGGATGTAGAACCAATCGGCAATGTCAGACTTTTTGTCTAATGAAACTTGACGTATTTGGTCAGCATCTTTTGGCTCAACCAACGTGGTAAAAGCTGTAGGTGCCGAGAAATCTGCCGATGCTGAAGCTTGAGCGACGAAGACATGATGCTCGAAAGCTTCAGTGTTCGACAAAACCGCCACTTCAACAAACCCATGCTCTTGTAGTGCTTGCTGCCATTGTTCCTTTGACAAAAATGGATTACCTCGGCTACGTCCTTTATCCTCTACCGGATTCATAAGCAAACCGTCGGTGATGTCAAATTCTAATTGAGGTTCAGTTATCTCCCAAAGTAGGAGAAAACCTCCAGGAGCTAACAAAGAGCGAACATGCTCAAGGGTTTCTCCCATGTTCTGGGTTACGTGTAATACATTGACTGCTACCACTACATCAACGCTGTCGTTAGAGTAGCCTTGCTCAGTTGGAGGTTTCTGAATGTCTAGGAAACGATATTCGACAAATGGATAGGCGCTAAATTTCTCTTGAGCGCGGTTCAAGAACCAGCCACCGACGTCAGTAAAAGTATATTTTGTTTGTTTTGGCGGCAACACTGTTAGCAATTCTGTCGTAACAATACCCTGTCCACCACCAATTTCCAAAATTCTTAGGTTTACGTCTGGTGGCAATAACTTCACCACCTGTTCCATGCTTGCTCGTATGATTTTTTTAAAGTAAGTATCCAACAGTGATTCTGGACTTGAACTTCCTGCTGTTTTTTCTGCGACAGAAAAGTACAATCCCAACGGTTCTTGTTCACCACACAGCACTGATGGCAGATTTTCGCCACATTCGGTGACGAGATTTAAAATATGAGGTCTATCTACCCATCTGATTTTAACTTCTTCTACCAGAGCATTGAGATAGTCTGTTGAACAGGGTACAAGGTTTGTATATAAATCGTCCTTTTGCTGTAGGTGACCTTGCTGTACCAGCACATCCAGCCAGCGACACAGCAATTGCTGATAGCGAGGAATAATATGATATCGTTCAAACAATTCTTCTAAAGAATACTGATCGTTGGAATTGCTAAAAGCACCATTATTCCTTAAGGCAAGGTTGATGTAGGCAGTGCATAAATTATCCAACGACTGCTTATTTGCCAAATAAGTTTGTTCGTCAACTGATGTGATGCTAGCACAAGCTTGTACCTTACCAGCTTCTACCAGATATTTCCAGAGTTGGGTTGCTGTTGGTCTTGGCTGCAATTCCCCTAAAAGTTCTTGTTTTTGTCGTTCAATCCAGTAACGCTGGCGCTCAAATGGGTAGGTTGGCAAGGGGATATGATGGCGTTGCTCATTGGCATAAAAACCAGACCAATCTACTTTCACACCAGAAAGCCAGAGCCGACCCAAAGTGTTGAGTAAAAATGCGACATCTGAGTGTTGCTCCTGTGGATGGCGAAGTGAAGTTAGTACCACCAGTTCATCCACATGATGCTGCTTGGCAAAAGTGCTCAGAGTTCGTCCTGGACCGATTTCTAGCAGGATGCGCTCATGTGTCTTGATCAACTCAGCTATCCCTGAGCTAAAGCGCACAGTTTGCCGTAGATGCTTGACCCAATATTTGGGGTCTGTTGCTTCGGCTGCGGTGATCCAAGTGCCACTTACATTAGATACAAATGGAATTTTCGGGGGATTTAGTGTGACTTTTTGTAACGAATGAGAGAATGGCTCAAGAATTGGCTCCATCATTTGAGAATGAAAGGCATGGGAAGTATGCAGCTTCCGACAGCCAACACCTTTTTCTTGTAGCTTTTGATGCAATCGTTCTATCGCCCCGGTTGGACCAGAAACCACACAATATGCAGGTCCATTGGTTGCCGCTAAAGACATTTCCGTTCCCAACAGAGGTTGTACCTCTTGTTCCGGAAGTTGAACAGAGAGCATTTCCCCAGTGGGAAGTTGCTGCATCAGTCGTCCTCGCTTTGCGACTAGTGCTAAAGCGTCTTCAAGTGAGAAAACTCCAGCTAAAGTGGCAGCTACGTATTCCCCTATACTGTGACCAATCATCGTCTCGGGATGTACACCCCATGCCATCCACAACTGAGCTAGGGCGTACTCAATGCTAAACAACGCTGGCTGAGCTACAAAAGTTTGTTGTAGTTGCTCTGTTGCCCTATCTTTGTGTGCTTCATTGGGATACAGTACATGGCGTAGATCAAGATCTAGATGGGGTTTGAGCAGTTCACAGCAGTTATCAACTGCTTGAGTAAAGATTGGCTGACTCTGGTAGAGTTCCCTACCCATATTCACGTACTGTGTTCCCTGACCGGAAAACATAAAAACGACAGGACGATTGGAAGGCTGCTGGTAATGAGTGAACACTCGTTGTGGATCTATAATAGAAAGCGCCTTCACTGCATCGTTAATGTCTTGGCACACCACCATCCGGCGATGGTCGAAAGCTCGACGACCAACACACTGAGTGTGAGCAACATCGGCGAGGTTTAAATCAGGATGCTGCTGGAGGTGAGTCGTTAGATTAGTTGTAGCAGTTTCTAAAGCGGTACTCGTCTTAGCTGAAAGCAGTAACAACTGCCAAGGACGAGAAGTCGCAGAGGTTTCAATAGCTGGGGCTTCTTCGAGAATCACATGGGCATTCGTCCCACCAATCCCAAAGGAACTAACACCTGCACGTCGGGGGGTGCCGTTTGTTTTCCATTCGGAAAGTATAGTATTAACGTAAAAAGGACTGTTGGCAAAATCAATCTGAGGATTGGGTTCTTCAAAGTGTAAGCTGGGTGGTATTTGTTTATGCTTGAGAGCTAGGACTGTTTTAATCAAACCAGTAACCCCAGCAGCAGCGTCCAAATGCCCGATGTTTGTTTTGACTGAACCAATTGCACAGAAGCCCTTTTTCTCACTACTCGTCCGAAAAGCTTGTGTCAGTGCGGCAATTTCAATCGGGTCTCCTAAGGATGTCCCTGTCCCGTGAGCCTCAATATAAGTAATCGTTTCGGGTTCAACCTCGGCAACAACTTGAGCGGTTCTAATCACCTTGGCTTGAGTATCTATACGAGGTGCTGTGTAGCTAACCTTGAAAGATCCATCGTTATTGATAGCAGAACCTTTGATGACAGCATGGATGGAATCTCCATCTGCTAGAGCATCTTCTAATCTCTTCAAAACCACAATACCTACACCTTCGCCGCTAACAGTTCCCTGTGCCTTAGCATCAAAGGCGCGACAGTGTCCGTCAGGAGATCCAATTGCCCCATCTTTATAAAAATAGCCAGCTTTTCTTGATGCAGAGATTGAAACACCACCAGCCAAAGCCATATCACATTCACCATTGAGTAAGCTTTGGCAAGCTAAGTGGACAGCAACTAATGAGGTTGAACAGGCAGTTTGAACTGTATAACTTGGTCCAGTTAGGTTAAGTTTGTAAGAAACGCGTGTAGTCAAGAAATCTTTATCACTTCCAATCAAAAGTTGGAAACTATCAACAGAATTTATAAGATTTTGATTTGAATAAAGGTTGAAAAAATAGCTGTTTATGCTGGTTCCAGCGTAAACACCAATCGATTTCTCGTAAGTTTCAGAATTGTAGCCAGCATTTTCAATAGCTTCCCAAGCACATTCTAAGAACAGACGTTGTTGTGGATCGGTAACTTCTGCTTCTCTAGGATTAAAGCCAAAGAAGGAAGCGTCAAATAATTCTACATCTTCTAATACAGCCCGTGCTTTGACATAGTTAGGATCACTCAGGACAGCTTTTTCTATTCCTGAAGACAATAGTTCTTCATCGCTGAAGAAAGAAATAGATTCTACACCGCTTTGCAGGTTTTGCCAAAATTCTTCAACATTTTTGGCTCCAGGAAAACGTCCTGCCATGCCAATAATTGCTATTTCTGAGCCATTTATAGTAGGAGATGCTATAGGATAATTCATGACTCGTTGACCTCTTTCTTATTGACGATTGACTTTAATTTTTGAAGACGTTTCCTTTGTTGAGCCTTACCTGCTTCAATATTTTCAGTTTTAATATCAGTTTTATATGAAGATGATGTTGTTTGATTTTTTAATGCACTTAAGTACTCTGCTAGGGAGCTTATGGTTGGATATCTAAACATTTCGAGGATTGATACGTCGGCTTTGAATGTTTCACGCAATTGGCTATGAACCTTAACCATAAGCAATGAATGACCGCCGAGTTCAAAGAAGTTATCATGAATCCCTATGTTTTCAATATTAAGAGCCTTTTGCCAAATAGTAGCAATTGTTTGTTCTAGCTCAGTTTGGGGTGCCTGATAAACCGCTTTTGATTCGGGACTTGCTAAATCAGGTACTGGCAGTACCTTACGATCCACCTTACCATTAGGTGTTAGTGGCAGCGCCTCCAGCATAATAAAAGTTGCTGGCACCATGTAGTTTGGCAGCTTCGACTCTAAAAAGCGGCGCAGTTCAGAAATTACCAGTGTTTGCTCTGAGTGAGAAACTACATAAGCGACTAGTCGTTGCGAATCTGCTGAATCTGAGTAAACAACAACTACAGTTTCTCGCACTGCTGGGTGTTGGCTGATGAATGCTTCAATTTCTCCAAGTTCAATGCGGAAACCACGGATTTTAACCTGGTGGTCAATACGACCAATATACTCTATCTCTCCATTGGGCAGATAGCGTGCTAAATCTCCTGTTTTGTACAGGCGTGTCCCCGGTTGTTTGCTAAAGGCGTTGGGGATAAATTTTTCTGCACTTAGTTCAGGACTGTTCAGATAGCCCCTACCTATTCCCACGCCACCGATATACACTTCACCCGTTACGCCCACAGGAACAAAATTTAGATGCTGATCAAGCAAATAAATCTGGATATTGGCAATCGGATGACCAATAGGAACTATCTTGTGATCGGTGGCACTATTCTCTTCGGTATTGCTTTGGTGCACGCACGCCCAATAAGTGACATCTACTGCCGCTTCAGTTGGACCATAGAGATTGTGCAATTGTGCAGAAAGACGATGAAAAAAGCGTTTTTGAAGTTGTTCTGGCAAGACCTCACCACTCGCCATCACGCGCTTGAGACACTTACAAGTTTCAAGATTTTCTGCTTCTAAAAACACTTGCAGCATGGAAGGTACAAAATGTAAGGTAGATATTTGCTGCTGTGCAATCAAATTCACTAAGTAGTTAGTGTCTCGATGTCCTTCTGGTCTGGCTACCACTAAAACCGCACCCGTCAACAACGGCCAGAAAAATTCCCAGACTGACACATCGAAACTGAAGGGTGTCTTCTGCAAAACTCTATCTGCTGCTGTTAATTGATAAGCGTCCTGCATCCAAAGTAAGCGATTGCAGATTCCCTGGTGGGTATTCATTGCTCCCTTTGGTCTACCCGTAGAGCCAGAGGTATAGATGACGTAAGCTAAGTTATCAGGGGTGATGTTGCAGACGGGGTTTTCTATCTTCTGATGGGCAATTGCTTCCCAGTCGCCGTCTAAGCAAACTACTTTCGCCTTGTGAGTTGGTAGATTCTCTAGTAAATACAGTTGTGTTAACAACACGCTTGGTTGAGAATTTTCTAACATGAAAGCCAAGCGTTCCTTGGGATAGCTTGGGTCTAGTGGTACATATGCCCCACCTGCTTTGAGGATGCCCAACAGTCCGATGACCATGTCGAGCGATCGCTCCACGCAAATTCCCACCAGTACCTCTGGTCCTACCCCAAGCGAATCGCTATGCGACAGCTTCGCTGAACGCAAGTGGTGTGCTAGCTGATTAGCTCGCTGGTTCAGTTGCTGGTAGGTCAACTCTTGGTCTTCAAAAACTACAGCAATGGCGTTGGGTGATCGCTCTACCTGAGCTTCAAATAACTCATGGATGCATTGGTTTTGAGGATAGTCAACCTGTGTGTTATTCCAATCTACCAGTAATTGATGCTGTTGCGCTTGTGTTAACAGTGGTAAATCCGAGAGGCGCTGTTCGGGATGGGTGACTATACCTTCCAACAATATCCCGAAATGCTCCATCCAGCGTTGAATTGTTTGGGAGTCAAATAGGTCAGTACTATAGTCACACTCTACTAGAAGGTCACTGCCTGTCTCAACAATATTAAAGGCAATATCATACTTGGCGGAACTGGTAGGATTTTTCACCGATTCAACTTTGTGATCTAAAGACTCTACCTCAGATCCAGCTTTGTCCATATTAAATATTGTCGTAAGTAACGGCGCTCGGCTTGGATCCCGTGGTAAATTTAAATTTTTGATTAACTTAATAAAAGGATAAATTTGATGTTCATAGGCTTCCAACAATACCTTCTTGACTGAGGTCGAAAAATCCGTAAATGTTTGATTTCCAGAGACCTGAGTACGCACTGGCAATAGGTTAACACAGTGACCAACAAGGTATTCACTCCCCACAGACAACTGTCCTGCCGCAGCAATACTAACAACTATGTCATCTTGACCAGTTAATCGGTGTAGCAATGCAATATATCCAGCCAGGAGCGTCGTAAACAGAGTAGTCTTACGTTGGACACTCAAGCTTTTTAGATTTTTAAACAGGGATGTACCGAGTGTAAGACTTTGTCGAGCACCAGTGTATGTATTGACTGATGGTCGAGGACGGTCAGTAGGCAACTCCAACACTGGGACTGAATTCGCAAATTTATTGAGCCAATAAGCTTCAGCTGTTGCCATCTCTGGACTCTGTTGCAGCCGCGCTTGCCATTGAGCATACTCACTCAATTGCATTGGTTGTGGGAGTTGGTAAGCGATACCCTGACACTCTGCGGAATAAATTGCAGCTAGTTCTCGTAGCAAGATAGTGATCGACCAACCATCAGCAACAATGTGATGATTAGTAATAACTAGAAGATGATGTTGTTTCTCCAGTTTTACTATGTGAAAACAGAGTAATGGACCTTGTTCAAGATTGAAAGTTTGTTGAGCTTCTTGTTTGAAAATTTGCGATAGTTGAGCTTCACGTTCACTTTTCTCTAAAGTAGAAAAGTCGCTGAAAGAGATATCTATAATGACAGAGGAATGAATAAGTTGATAATCTCCTTGTGGGCTAAAAGTAGTTCGTAACGCCTCATGACGATTGATAATTCCCTGAACAGCCTGACGTAGTGCCGAAAAATGGAAAGATCCTCGCAGGTGGATAGCTCTGGATTCGTTATAAGCGCGGGAGGCTTCGTTACTCATCTGTGCTAGAAACCATAGTTCCTTTTGTGGTTCTGTTAAAGGAACTTTTCTCGACTCTGTGTCAATTGTTGAACTCGGGGAGGACGGTAAAAATTCCCCTTCTTGCATTTCTACTACGCTTTCTTTGACCGCTCGAATGACATGTTCAATATCTTCATCGGTATGGGCTGTAGATAGATAAAGAGTGCGTCCTTCCCAGACATAAACTCCTTTTTCCAACAGATAGTAGAAAAATAAATTACCAAACTTGAGAGGAGTTGAAGCAATAAAACGGAAGAGTGAACCAAAATTGACTACTTGAATAGGTACTTGCCTTTGCTCAAAGTAATTATTAAGAATATCGGCTAATTTCCTTGTTTTTTCAGATAACTCCTCCTGTAGTTTCGAGCCGCTATTTTTGATATGATTGAGTGCAGCCCAGGCAGTAGCCATGACTAAAGGATGCTTGAAAAAGGTACCAGCGAACGCGGTGGTTTCTGCTTGAGGATAAGACTTATCTCCATAGTTCCACATACCGCCGTCAAGTGCATCCATCAAAGCTGCCTTACCAGCTATAACCCCAATCGGCATACCAGCAGCAACGGCTTTACCATAGGTGGTCAAATCTGCTTGAATATCCCACAATCCCTGAATACCACCTGGGTGCATCCGAAAGCCTGTAATGACTTCGTCGAAAATTAATACAGTTCCTGTTGCTTGAGTCAGTTGTCTGAGTTGGAGCAGAAACTCTTTGGGTTGCAAATCTGGCCGACTGCTTTGTATCGGCTCAACCAGAACTGCTGCCAGCTCGTGGGTATGAACTTTTAAAATCTCCAGAGATTCAGGCTTTCCATATTCGAGTACTATGACATCATCGGCAATGTATGATGGAATACCTACAGCCTTAGGGATAGAACGCAGCGTTCCTTCATTGCTTGTTACTCCTCTAACCAATACCCCATCATAAATTCCGTGATAAGAACCAGTAAATAAAGCAATCTTGGAACGTCCTGTTGCAGCACGTGCTAGACGTATTGCTCCCATCACTGCTTCCGTGCCATCGTTACAAAAAGCTGCTCGTTCTGCACCCGTCAGTTCGCAAATTAACTCAGCTACGTGACCGCAAAGACGTGATTGTGGACCATGTAATATGCCTTGCTGAATCTGCTCTTGGATGGTTTGGATAACAAAAGATGGTGAATGACCAAATAAAAGCGCACCAAACCCCATTGAAATGTCTACATATTCGTTACCATCAACATCCCAGAGTCTGGCTCCCTCTCCACGCTGTCCGTGGATTGGATACAACATCTCTTTGAAGGAGGGAACAAATCCACTCACTGCTCTGCCATTAGCATGGTAAGAACGATAAACTTGGGTGAGTCTTTTAGACTCTTGAGTGCGTTGAACAAACCGTGCTATTAAATCATCCAAATGTTTCTGTTGGTGAGGACTCAACAGAGCCATTGCTTCTGTTTGAGTCTGTTGTGATTCAACAGTCTGATTTGTGGGTGGTTCCTGAGCTTTTGTTTGAGTCTGTTGTGATTCAATAGTCTGATTTGTGGGTGGTTGCTGAAACTCTGTCTTTATGGATGTAGAGGCTAAGTTTACAAAATGATTAGTTAAACTTTGAGTCGTTTGTTGTTCCTTTGTCTGAAAAGGCGTAGCTTGGATAGCTGTTGCTGAAGGTAGAACTTTCCCATAGGAGTTAGTTTTTTGCAATAGCTCAAGCTGTTTAGACATTAGCTCAAGCTGCTGTGCTATGACTTGTTCGAGAACTGTACCTCCCGCAGGTTTCTTATTTTCTTGCTCAAACTCGTGTGTATTGGAAACCTTGACAGTTAGTGATGGTTCCGTCTTGATGAGTTCTTCCGCAGGTAGCTGTTGAGCTATGTGATTTGCTAAAGCATGAATTGTTGAGAAATCTTCCACCAGTAAGCGAAAAGGAACGTTAATATCAAGCTGTTCTTGAATAGCACGCTTTATTTGTAGCAGGAGCAGAGAATCAAGACCCATTTCAAGAAAATGAGTGTGAATATCTATTTTTGAGATCTTGACTCCCAGCAATTCAACAAAAATATCTTTGAGCTTGGATAGAATTTTTTGATGCTGAGAGTATTCACTGATAATATCTTTCGTTTCAAACATAGATAATTTATGAAATAATATACTCGAATTAGTTAAAAATCATTTTTTTTGTTAATTACAACATATATGTCTCTAATATATTTAACTGTTGTAACATGATTTGATTTTGTTTATTAATAATTTTTTCTATCTGAGATTCTGTCATACTTTCTTTTTTTATGACAGGCATATCACTAAAAGCATTTTTCTGAGATTCAACTAATAAATCTTGTGTTTTCTCTTCTCGTTGTTTGTGATTTTGATTGTTTTTTTCATACAATTGATTCAATTCATTAACTTTCGAGAATTCAATCCAAAATTTTTCTCGTTCAAATGGATATGTTGGCAAAGGTAGGCGATGACGCCTTTGATTGGCGTAAAAGCTAAACCAATCTATCTGTATTCCGCTGAGCCAGAGTTGACCTAAACTGTTTAGCAAAAACGTTACATCCGATTGTTGATCATGGGGATGACGTAGTGAAGAAAGTATCATCCTCCCCTGCGCCTGTTGCTTCGATAAGGCACTCAAAGTATGTCCAGGACCAACTTCTAAAAGAATCCGATTTGGTTGTTTGAACAACTCAGCAATGCCCTCGGCAAAGCGAACTGGGGAGCGCAAGTGCTTACTCCAGTAACTAGGATCTGTCGCCTGGGCTGCGGTTATCCAGGTGCCAGTTAGGTTAGATAAAAAGGGAATTTTTGGAGGATTAAACTTGACTTTTTGTAATTGATGTGTGTATTTATCAATGATGGGATCCATCATTTGAGAATGAAAGGCATGAGAAGTATGCAGACGACGACAGTCAACTCCTTGTTCAGTCAGACGATTTTGTAAATCATCAATCACAGGTATTGGTCCTGAAACCACACAGCGTGCTGGTGCGTTAATCGCTGCTACAGAGAGTTTTTCACCAAGCAGAGGTATGACTTCCGCCTCCGGTAGGGGTACAGCAAGCATTGCACCTGGGGGCTGTTGTTGCATCAGTTGTCCACGCTTGGTTACTATGACCAAAGCGTGTTCCAGAGAAAAAACACCAGCCAAGCAGGCTGCTACATATTCTCCTATGCTATGACCAATCATTGCAGAAGGACGCACTCCCCACGCTATCCACAATTGTGCTAAAGCATACTCAATCACAAACAGCGCCGGTTGGGTAATATGGGTTTGTGTTAGCTGCTGTGCTGCTACTGTTTGCTGTTCTTCGCTTGGATACAGAATAGTGCGTAAGTCTAGCCCTAAAATAGGTATAAGTATTTTACAGCAATAATCAACTTGTTCCTGAAAAATTGGCTCAGTGTGGTACAGTTCTCGACCCATCTCTACATACTGAGACCCCTGACCAGGAAACATAAACACAACTTCTTGCTCACAAGGTTCGGTGAAATGAGTAAAAACTCGTTGCGGGTCTTTTGTTTCTAAAATTTTAACTGTATCGTCAATATCTTGACAAACCACCATCCTGCGATGGTCAAACACTCGACGACCTACCCCAAGAGTGTAAGCGACATCTGCCAAGTTAATATTAGGGTGCTGCTTTAAATGTTGAACTAGATTAGTTGTGGCAGTATCTAATGCGGAACTAGTCTTGGCAGAAAGAACTAACAGCTGATATTTCATCCCCTGCTCCACGGCAGTCGCCTCAACGGGAGCCAGCGCTGCAGGAGGGTTTCCCTCCGTAGGCGTCTGGCGTTGGGGAACCCCCGCAGGGCGCTGCCTCCCCTGCTCTGTTGTCGGGGTTTCCTCAAGAATCACATGGGCATTGGTTCCGCCAATCCCAAAGGAACTGACCCCAGCACGGCGTGGTGTTCCGTTTGTCTTCCATTGGGAGAGCGTACTGTTAACATAAAAGGGGCTGTTGGCAAAATCAATCTGGGCATTAGGCTGTTGAAAGTGCAAGCTGGGTGGTATCTGTTTGTGTTTTAGTGCGAGAATGGTTTTGATTAAACCAGCAACACCAGCCGCAGTATCTAGGTGTCCGATGTTGGTTTTTACTGAACCAAGAGCGCAGAAATCCTTCTTTTTAGTTTTGGCGCGAAAAGATTTGGTAAGGGCTGCAACTTCAATAGGATCTCCTAAAACAGTCCCAGTACCATGAGTTTCAACATAGCTGATTGTTTCAGGTTCCACTTGGGCGATCGCAAGTGCTTCCGCAATCACCTTTGCTTGACCATCGATACTCGGAGCTGTATAACCAACTTTTGAAGAACCATCATTATTAATAGCTGAACCTTTAATAACAGCATGAATATTATCTCCATCCGCCAGAGCATCTGCTAATCGCTTTAAAGCGACTATGCCCACACCATCACCGCCCACAGTCCCTTTTGCTTGAGCATCAAAGGCGCGACAGTGTCCGTCAGGAGACAAAATTCCCCCCTCTTGATACAAATAGCCAGCTTTTTGTAATCCTGTTACAGAAACTCCACCAGCCAAAGCCATATCACATTCACGATCTATTAAGCTTTGACAGGCTAAGTGAACGGCAACTAATGAGCTAGAACATCCAGTTTGAACAGTGATAGCTGATCCCTTAAGATCTAACTTATAAGCGACTCGTGTAGTCAAATTATCTGTACGATTGTTATGCCTAATTTGGTCAAGACCGACTAATTTTAGCAGTTCGGTATTAGAGAAAAGATTGAATAAAAAATAGCTGCTAATACTGGCACTACCATAAACACTAATCCGACCTTCATAGGTTTTAGAATCATAGCCAGCATTTTCAAGAGCCTCCCAGGCAGTTTCCAAAAAGAGGCGGTGCTGTGGATCCATTATTTCTGCTGTTCTGGGAGAGTAATCAAAGAATGAGGCATCGAATAATTCTATATCTTCCAGTACAGCGTTTGCTTTAACATAATTGGGGTCACTCAGTAAAGATGGATCTACCCCTACTGACTCCAGTTCTTGATTTGAAAAAAACGAAATTGATTCTACCCCTGAGCGCAAATTATGCCAAAAAGCATCAAGATTCCTGGCTTTAGGAAACCGTCCAGACATGCCGATAACCGCTATATCTAAATCGCCTATTTGATTTTGTGTTTCTAGGCTATTCATTACAATTTCCTTCTTGATAACTTGATGATTTGCACTGATGGTTATTTAGGTATTCATCCTAAAGTATGTATTTAAATTAGATAATTTTACCGAGATTGTGCTCTTGACTGCCTTGAAGCAATGCGGCTTTGCGCTCGTTTATCGCTTTCTTCAAAAGAAGATGTTTCAGTTTGTTCTTGTGTTAATATTTCGCCAGGGAGTTTATAGTTGGATATTCAAACAAATTAACTATTGATATATTAGTATTTAAAACTTCTCGCAATTTTGCATGAATTTGAACAAGAAGTAATGAATGACCACCAAGGTCGAAGAAATTATCATGAATGCCCACCTTTTCAACATGAAGCATCTGCTGCCAAATATTAGCGATGGTTTGCTCTACTTGAGTTCGAGGTGGTTCATAAGTTGCTTCTAATTCTGGACGATGATCGTCTGGTTCTGGTAGCGCGTTGCGGTTGACTTTTCCATTAGGCGTAAGTGGTAGAGCCTTCAACATCACGAAAGTTGAGGGCACCATGTATTCCGGCAGCTTGTGTCTTAGGAATCTGTGCAGTTCACTAACACTAAGTGTTTGTTTATGCTTAGGAACAATATAACCTACCAAGCACTGGTTACTCAACTCTTTTTCCCAAGCTGTAACTGCAGCCTGTTGTACTTCCGGGTGTTGACATAGTATGCTCTCTATTTCTCCTAGCTCAATACGGAAACCTCTAACTTTGACTTGATGATCGACCCGTCCAAGAAACTCAATATTGCCGTCGCTTAAGTAGCGTGCTTTATCACCAGTTTTATATAAGCGCGATCCTGAGTTAGATGCAATCAATCCCGTCTGTGCAAAGGGATTGGGAATGAACCGTTGTGCTGTTAGCTCAGACCGATTCAGATAGCCGCGAGCTAAACAAGCACCGCCGATGTATAATTCACCTGGGACACCAATAGGCACAGGTTGCAGTTGCTGATCAAGCAAATAAATCTGCGTGTTAGCAAGTGGACGACCAAGTGGAACTGTTTGTGAACTATGGTTAGCTTGTTTATCCCCAACGGCGAAAGTAGTAACCCCCACAGTGGCTTCTGTGGGACCGTAGTGATTGAAGATAAGACAGTTTGGTGCAGAAGCTTGAATTTGCTCAATTAGTTCCCAACTTGCTGCTTCACCACCAAGAATCAGTCTGGCGCGGGGCAAAATGGACTCGGATGGTGCAGATGCAAGCAGAGTAGCAAGGTGGGAGGGTACAATTTTGAGACAGTCAATGGGATGTTTGCGAAAGTATTTTCCTAGGGCTGCTGAGTCAGTAGCACACTCGGCAGACAACACATGCAGACACCCTCCAGTACAAAGAGAAGAAAAGATAACAGTATTACCCAAATCTGCTGCAAGGGTGGAAACAGTAGCGAAGTTGGTTATTGTTGATAGATTCAACTTATCTATGATTCCGTTGAGGTAATTTAGCAGTTGTCGATGTTCAATCGCCACCCCTTTTGGTGTACCAGTCGAGCCAGAGGTGAACAATACGTAGACCAAATTCTCAGTTGTTACAACACTTGTGGGATTCTCATCACTGTGCTGAGCAATAATATCCCAGTCCGTGTCTAAGCAGACGATCTGCGATGCATCTGTTGGTAGAGCATCCACTAATCGCTGTTGTGTCAATAGCAGTGGTACTTGGGCATCCTGTAATCGAAAGGCAAGACTCTCCTTTGGTAATCCTGGATCAAGCGGCAGGTATGCTCCACCAGCTTTGAGGATGCCCAAAAGTCCAATAATCATTTCAGAGGATCGCTCTACGCAAAGCCCAACTAAAACTTCTGGTTTTACTCCAAGCGTTTGCAAGTGGTGAGCTATTTTGTTGGCTTTGCGATTAAGCTCTGCATAGGTCAGTTGCTGGTCTTCAAATACAATGGCAATATTATTGGGTGTTTTTTGTGCTTGCTCTTCAAAGAGTTGGTGAATACATTTGTCTTGTGGGTAATCAATCTGCGTTTGGTTAAACTCAACTAGTAATTGTTGGCGATCGCTCTTGCTGAGAATCTCTAATTGAGAGATTTTATTTTCTGGATTTGCAGTTGCACTGCTTAATAAAGTTTGAAACTGTCCAGCTAAACGCTCAATAGCATCAGCCGAAAAGTAGTTGACATCATAATCAAATTCTGATGTTAATAAATTATCGCGTTGAGTACAAGTAAGTTTTACTTTAAAAGGTTCAATACAGGTGTAATATTTGTCAATATAAAATGAAACACCACCGGCAATGAGTTGTTCTGGTAGTTGCTCAAACTCGAAACCAATAGGAAAAGCTAGTGTATTATGATTTTCTAGTGGTTCTGGAACGAAATAATCCTGCCATTCGGAACCAGCCTCTATAGTTTGTTCAGCTAGTTCTAAAAGTTCTTTAAAGCGTAAGTCTGGTGTCAAATGGCTTTTAATTGGCAACCAGGTAGCAACAAGTCCTAGTAAATTTTGTAGTTCTTCATAATCCCTGCGATCGCAAGCCATACCGATAACAATGTCTGGCTGTCCTGTCAGTCGCCAAATCAGAGTTTGCCAGCAAGCTAGTAAGACGACAGCAGTGGAAGTATTATACTTTTGGGCTAAAGTTTCAATTTTGGCTGTTAGTTCGGGAGCGATCGCCACTCGCAAACACTCAGGCTGGAATTGTGATTGTTTTGAAGGTTGGCTTTCAAAAGGCAGTCTTAATGTAGCTTGGGAAGGAAGATTTTGCTCTTGCCAGTATTTATTAGCCGCCTCTGCATCTTCGTCTTCGAGTAATTGATTCTGCCATTCTGAAAATTGCAGGTATTGCACAACTTCTTGTGATACTGCCTCACTTTGCAAGCAAGCAGAATATGAATAGCTGATTTCAGCTACCAGATTTTTGAGTGTCCAGGTATCGGCACAAAGGGAAGGTAGGTTAATCAGTAAAATATACTTATTTTCTGATAGCTTCAATAGAGATACATACAACAGTGGCTCTTGCTCAAAATCGAAATGTTGGCTTCGTGCTTCTTGGAAAAGAGTCTCGATTTTGTTTGAGAGTTCCTTGGGTTCCCAATCACTTAGATTGATGTCACGCCATGACAGAATGCTGTTATTTGCTACAACCATAACAGCATTCTTCATGCCATTCAAGCGGCGAAAGGTTGTACGCAGAATTCCATGTTGATTGATGACTTCCTGTAAGGCGGTTTTTAAAACCTCTGGTTTGAGATTTCCTTCAAGCAAAAGAGCACATTCAGCACAATAAGCTAAACTACATTGCTGCAATGACCAAAGGCGCTTTTGTTGGGGGGAAAGCCGAAAGCTTTCAGTAGTATGATTTTGCATCTATTTATGCCATATTGTTACAAAGTAAGCATAAGTTCCGTCTAAACTACGTTGATCTAGATGACGACTCACTAACTTTTTTACGACCAACAAAGCAGACTCTTTCACCTAATGTTTGCTCTAATCCCAAATCCTGTTTAACATCATAGATACTAACTTCCGTAAAGCCTACTTTTTCCAGAGTGGTCTGGACATCTGCCAGAGAATAGAGTTTTAAGAGAAATGTCTTATCTAAACGTTGCCACATTCCATTGACAAATTCAAATATAGTAGTATCTTTTCTACCAACTTTGTTTTCTGAATCATAGCTCCAAATATCAACCCAGACATGAGCATCTTTGACTCCACCGCCAGAATCACTTTTATTCCAACTTGATTGACACAATTCTTCTATATACATTTCACATCCAAATATACCATTATCAAGTAATGCTTCATAAACTTTATGTAAGGCATTTTCTAGTTCCTCAATACTGAGTATATAGTTAAGGACAACATCTGTTGAAATAGCTGCATGGAAGGTAGGCGGCAATTTGAAAAAGCGTGCGTCATCCAAGATTAAATTTGCATTTGGTGCATTTTTGCGAGCAACCTCAAGCATCCCTTCAGAGCTATCAAGCCCAGTAACTTGATACCCTTTTTTCAGCAGCCGTTGTGCAATTTGTCCCGTACCACAACCGAGATCAAAAATGTGTGCTCCTTCTGGAATATATTTTAGTATCAATTTATTTATGCAATCTAATGCCATGTCATGGCGGTCTGGTGGATCTTTCAAGTCGTAAATAGAAGCTATAGCATTATGATTACTATTGCGTTGTTTGGAAGACATTCATTTTCTCTCCTATTTTGACATTTTCTCTTTTTCTGAACTCACTGATTGCGCTTCCTTAATCATTTCACCCATTGCTACCACAATTTTGCGGTAACCGGAATAAGAATTCCGTCCGTGGGCAGTCAACATGTTATCTAGCATCAAAATATCTCCCTGTTGCCAAGGAAAACTAATCTGTGACTGCTGATAAACTTGATTAATTTCTGTAATAACTTCGTCTTCTATTGGAGTACCATCTCCATAATAAACATTACGCGGTAGCTTTTTATCTCCAAAGGTAGACAACAGAGATTCTCGAACTTCTGCGTCCAAATATGCTATGTGGTGCAACTGTATTTGATTGAAAAATACAGGATCACCAGTTTTTGGATGTACTGCTAAGGCTGGACGAACTTGACGAGTAATTAAACCATTATTATCATACCATTCAAAATCAATATTAGTTTTACGGCAATAATTTTCTACTTCAAACTTGTCATTAGTGCGAAAGAAATCTTGCCAGCTTACATCTAGACCATTCGTATAATTACGAACGTACATGAATTGTTTTTGGGCTAATCGTTCTCGTAGTTTTGGAGTGAGGAGTTGATAAGCTTTTCGACAGTCTACAATTGGCGTATCTCCACCTTTTTGTGCTGGTTGCACGCAGAAAAACCAAATCTTTAGGGGCCATTGATGTAAGTGCGAGCTTTCATTATGGAAGAGGATAGCTTTATCAGGTGGGTAAGGAGTAGAACCATAAACTTTACCGCTTTCTCCAGCACGAGGTAAGTCGCCATACTCACCGAATAAGTCTGGACAAATTGCCTGGGCAACACTTTCAAATTCTGAAACAGAATCTACATTAAAACCTCGAAATAGAATCGCTCCATGTTTCAACAATTCTGTCTCTATAAATTCCTGGTTAGTTTTAGCCCAAGCCACTAAATCAATATCGCGAGCAGCAGGCTGAATGACTAGAGGAAATGTTTGTCCTGGTTGGAGATAATCAGTTACGACCCATTTTTCTTGTGATAGGCTGACAGCCTTAGGGGCAATGCTGATAAACTTTTCGCGCTTGAAGGCTTTGCGCTCCTTTTTTTGCATAACTTGTTGTTTTCTTTCTTCTTCAGTAAGCATTTCTAAATTGCTTAGCCGTGCATCAGGTTGGGAAATAATGCTATTAAGCAGTGTCTGGAAGTGACCTGCCATACGAGTTATAGTGAGCGTATCGAAAAGGTCAGCATTATACTGCCACTTGCCTAAGATTCCTTGCTCTGTTTCCGTCAAAAATAACGCTAAATCAAACCTTGCCACTTTGTTTTCAACTTCCAACTGGCTTAATGTCAGTCCTGGCAATTCTAAAGGTGGTATTGGGGCGTTCTGGAGGACAAACAACACCTGAAATAGTGGTGGCGTGTTGCTTAAATTCCGCTCAGGTTGCAAAGCCTCTACTAATTTTTCAAAGGGTAAATCCTGATGAGCATAAGCTCCTAATGTTATAGAGCGTACTCGTTTAAGCAACTCCCCAAAGGTGGGGTTTCCGCTCAGATCGGTCCGTAAGACAAGCAGATTGACAAAAAAGCCAATTAATAACTCAATTTCTGCTCGATTACGATTAGCAACATCAGTGCCAACAACGATATCATCTTGACTGGTGTAGCGTTGTAGCAATATCTGAAAACCTGCTAGCAGGGTCATAAATAAGGTGACACCCTCTTGGCGCGAGAGTGCTTGGAGTTCTTGAGACCTGTTAGAGGGAATGAGGAAAGATTGAGTAGCGCCTTTGTTGGTTTTAACTTCTGTTCGCGGACGAGTTGTGGGTAATTGCAGTACAGTCTGGTTGTTTCCTAATTGCTGTTTCCAGTAAGCGAGTTGAGCTTCCAGTGTTTCTCCTTGTAACTGCTGTCGTTGCCAGACGGCAAAATCTGCGTACTGTATGGGTAATTCTGGAAGTGGAGAAGGTTTTCCAGCACAGAAGGCTTGATAAAGTGCTGCTAATTCACGAATGAACACACCCATTGTCCAGCCATCTGAGACAATATGGTGGATAGTGAACAATACTATATGCTCCTGATCGCTAACACGCACTATAGTACATCGCAGTAAGGGACCTTGAACTAAGTCAAAGGTGCGTTGGGATTCTTCGTCAATCAGTCGTTGAACAAGAGGTTTCTGTTCAGCTTTTGGCAACTCCCGTAAGTCCACTATTGGGAGTTTCAGGGTTATGGTTGAGGTTATCGCCTGAAATGGTTGTCCATCTAGCACAGAGAAAGTAGTTCGCAAGACTTCATGACGCTGCACAATTTCACATAAACTCTCCTCTAGTGCATTTACATTCAACAGACCAACAAATTGTACGGCAACTGGTATGTTGTATGTAGCACTACCTGGTTGCAGTTGCTCCAGCAACCACAACCTCTCCTGGGCAAAGGACAGTGGTATATTTTCGTCTCGCGAGACACGCAATAGAGGAGGAGTCTGCTGTCCTACTTTCACCTCTATTGTTTGTTGTATAGCTTTTGCGAGTCCAGCCACTGTTGGTGACTCAAACAAGCGACGTAGCGATAGCTGTACTTCAAAAGTTTTCCAGATCCGCGAGATGACTTGGGTAGCCAATAGAGAATGTCCGCCTAACTCAAAGAAATTGTCGTCAATACCTAGCTGTTCAATACCAAGAACTTGAATCCAAATTCCAGCTACCACTTCCTCAACTGGATTGCGAGGTGCGACAAAAGCTTCTTTAAGATAGAATTTGGTGGTGTCAAGTGCTCTTAAGGCACGGCGATCTACTTTGCCGTTGGGCGTCAGTGGCAGCGCCTCTAGTATCACAAAGGCTGATGGCACCATATAACTTGGGAGCTTTGACTCCAAAAAGTGACGTAGCTCAGTAACTGTTACAGTCTGCTCTAGGTGCAAAACTACGTAGGCTACCAAACGTTTAGAAGCAAGTTCATCCTCAAAAGCCACAACTATACTTTCGCGCACCATTGGGTGTTGGCTAAGGAGTGCTTCAATCTCTCCAAGTTCAATCCGGAAACCGCGTAGCTTCACTTGATTGTCGATACGACCTAAGTATTCGATCTCTCCATTCGGCAAATATCGGGCTAAGTCTCCTGTCTTGTACAGACGATTGCATTTTGAATTTTCAAAGGGGTTGGGGATAAACTTCTGTGCTGTGAGTTCTGGTTGGTTAAGATAACCACGAGCAAGTCCGACACCGCCAATGTGCAATTCCCCAGGAACTCCTACAGGAACCAGTTGTTGGTTTGAGTCAAGGATATAAAATTGCGTGTTGGCAATTGGTCGCCCAATTGATATAACTTCACCTCTTTCTTTTTGGTCTGGATTGCTTTCTATGATTCGGACAGATGACCAAATCGTAGTTTCGGTCGGACCGTATAAATTCCATACTTGCGTACCACGTTCGAGCAACTGATTAGCAAGGGAGCTATCGAGAGCTTCACCACCGCAAAGGATTTTCAATTGCCGATTGTCCTGCCACCCAGCAGATAGCAATAGTCGCCAGGTTGCTGGTGTGGCTTGCATAATTGTGGTATTTAACAAAGTCAACCCTTCTAGCAGTTGGGTTCCGTCAACAGCGATTTCACGACTCACTAATACCAAACGAGCACCTACAATCAACGGTAAATACAATTCCAGTGCTGCGATATCAAACGACAATGTAGTGACTGATAATAAAATATCTTCTTTAGTCAACTTCAAATTCTGACGCATGGCACTTAAGAAGTTAACTAAAGCACCGTGACTAATTTGCACTCCTTTAGGCTTACCCGTTGAGCCAGAGGTGTAAATCACATACGCTAAATCTTTAGTAGTTGCTTGGTTGATAGAATGGCAATTGCTTTGTTCGTCAATCTCCTGCCAGTCTGTATCAAGGCATACTACCTTTGCTTTATGTTCCGGTAAAGCTGCTACCAACTTCTTTTGAGTGAGCAGGACTGAAACTTTGGCATCTTCTAGCATGAATGCTAAGCGATCGCGTGGATACGCTGGATCAAGCGGCACATAAGCGCCACCGGCTTTGAGGATGCCCAATAGTCCGATGAGCATATCGAGCGATCGCTCCACACAAATTCCCACCAGTACCTCTGGTCCCACACCTAACGTTTGCAAATAGTGTGCTAGCTGATTGGCACGAACATTCAATTCCTGATAAGTCAGTTGTTGATCTACTCTGCGAGAAGCCGCGCGTAGCGCGTCTTCAAAAACTACTGCTACAGCATCTGGTGTTTGTTCTACCTGAGCCTCAAATAACTGATGAATACAAATAGAGGGGTAATCAGCCGATGTTTGATTCCAATCTACCAGCAGTTGCTGCTGTTGTGTTGCACTCAAGATTGGCAAGTCAGAAAGATGTTGTTCGGGATTGGCGACAATTCCTTCGAGTAGTGTGTGAAAATTCCCCTGGATTCGCTCAATAGTCGCAGCATCAAATAAGTCGCTATTATACTCGAATACGCCCATCAGTCCTTGTTCAGTTTCCGTCAAAAACACGGTTACATCAAACATGGCTGTTTCGGGTTCTACTTCCATTGGACTCAAGCTCAAGTCTGGAAGCGTCAATTCCTCCATTGGGGCATTTTGCAAAACAAACATTACCTGAAACAGTGGCGTATAGCTTAAATTGCGCTCTGGTTGTAGCTGTTCCACAAGCTGCTCAAAGGGCAAATCTTGGTAAGCATATGCATCCAAGGTAACCTCTCGAATCCGTCGCAGTAATTCTTTGAAGCTTGGATTTCCCGAAAGGTCGGTACGCAGTACAAGGGTATTGACAAAAAAACCTATTAGATCTTCTATCTCTTTGCGATTCCGGTTGGCAATTGGAGAGCCTATTAGAATATCTGCTTGATTTGTGTAGCGATACAACAATACTTTAAACGCCGCAAGCATTGTCATAAACAGAGTCACTGCTTCCCCTTTTGAAAGGGACTTAAGTGCCTCAGTTAGAGTTTTGGAAATTTGCCACGGCTGTTTTCTTCCCCTAAAGGTTTGAATGGCTGGTCGAGATCGGTCGGTAGGAAGTTGCAGCACAGGCAAGTGACCGCCTAATTGTTGTTTCCAATAAGCCATCTGGGATGACTGTACCTCTGTTTGCAACCACTGTCGCTGCCAAATCGCAAAGTCTGCATATTGAATAGTCAGTTCAGGTAGTGATGAGGGCTTACCGCTACAAAATGATTCGTAGAGTGCTGCTACTTCGCGAACAATCACGCCTGCCGACCAGCCGTCGGCGACAATATGGTGTATAGTAAACACCAACACATGTTCCTCTTCCTTCAACCGCAACAAGGTAGTTCGTAGCAATGAACCCTCGGTCAAGTCAAAGGGCTGTTGGGCGTGTGAGCGAGCCAGCTGCCGAACCGAAGCAACTCGTTCTTCTTCTGATAATTCCCCTAAATCTATAATCGGCAGCGTTATATTCAGCACCGAAGCAATTTCCTGGACAGGACGTCCATCTACATCCCTGAAATTTGTTCGCAATACCTCGTGACGTCGTACAATTTCGTTCAAGCTCTGCTCCAGTGCTGTCACGTTGAGCGAACCTTTCAGTATTACACCTCTGGAAATGTTGTAGAAAGGATTACCTGGTTCCAACTGGTCGAGGAACCACAACCGTTGCTGGGGAAAGGACAAAGGCAACTCGCCCTCCCGCGAAACGTGCTCAATTGGCGGAAGTTCGAGTTTTTGTCCAGCCCTGACTGCGGTTTCAATCACTTCAGCTAGTCCCGCCAGTGTGGGTGTTTCAAACAAACTACGTAAGCGCAACTCCACTTGAAAGGCTTCGCGTATTTGGGAAACAACTTGCGTTGCTAGTAACGAGTGTCCTCCCAAGTCAAAAAAGTTATCGTGGATACCTACGTGCTCAGTACCAAGAACTCTAGCCCAAATTCCAGCAAGGACCTCCTCAACTGGCGTGCGAGGATTTGTAAAACTTGTTTCTAACTCAGAACGTACTTGGTTGGGTTCTGGCAGGGCTTGACGGTCTACTTTGCCGTTGGGAGTAAGCGGTAGCGCCTTGAGCATGACAAAGGTTGAAGGCACCATATACTCAGGCAACCTCGCCTGCATATAGTTACGCAGTTCATTAATAAGGATAGGCGATTCTTGAGATGGTACGACGTAAGCTGCCAGATAGTTCTGACCAGACTCTGAATCTCTTGCTAAGACAACAACCTCGCGGACATTTGGGTGGAGACTGAGTACTGCCTCAATTTCTCCTAATTCTACGCGGAAGCCCCGAATTTTAACTTGGTGGTCGATCCGACCTAAAAACTCAATCGTGCCGTCTGGCAAATAGCGTGCCCGATCGCCGGTTTTGTAAAACCGCGCTCCCTCTTCTTGACTGAATGGATTGGGAATAAATTTAACAGCTGTCTGTTCCGGCTGATTCAGATAGCATCTAGCGAGAGTTGTCCCACCAATGTATATTTCGCCACTTACTCCTATGGGAGCAGGCTGCAGGTTCTCTTCTAGGACATAGACCTGCGTGTTACGAATTGAGCGACCCAGGGGAACTGTTTTGGATTTTTGATTGCAGGAAAGGTCGTCATTAAGTTCTACAAGATAAGTAAGTACACCTACAGTGGCTTCTGTCGGACCGTAGTGATTGAAGATTTGGCAATCTTGTGCATACCTTTGAATCTGCTCGATTAGTTCCCAACTGGTAGCCTCACCACCCAGGATAAGTCGTTTTCTAGGCAGGATAGACTTAGGTGAAGAAGATGTTAAGAGGGAAGCAAGGTGAGAGGGAACAATTTTGAGACAGTCAATCGGATGTCTGTGGCAGTATTCTGCTAAAGCTGCTGGGTCAGTAGCACGTTCGTAGGAGATCACATGCAGACACCCCCCCGTACACAGACAAGGAAAGATAACCGTGTTGCCTAAGTCTGCAGCGAATGTAGAAACCAGTCCAAAGTTGGCACCTGCTGGCAGGTTTAACGTATCGATGATGGCATATAGATAATTGAGCAGTTGTCGGTGCTCAATTGCAACCCCTTTGGGTCTGCCTGTAGAGCCAGAGGTAAACAGTGCATATACTAGATTTCCACTTGTTACCTTGGTATTGAGATTAACTTCATTTTCCTGAGCAATAATTTCCGAGTCGCTATCCAGGTAGATTACTGTTATTTGCTCAAAGTTATTTACCAATGACGAATGACTAATGACTAATGACACTCGGGCATCCTGCAATCGTAATGCCAAACCTTCTTTCGGTAATGCCGGATCTAGTGGCACATACGCCCCACCAGCTTTGAGGATGGCTAAAAGTCCAACTATCATGTCAAGTGAACGTTCTACACACAGCCCCACTAACACCTCTGATCCAACCCCCTGCTTTTGCAGGTAGTGAGCTATTTTGTTAGCCCGTTGATTGAGTTGGTGGTAAGTCAGTTGTTGGTCTTCAAAGATAACAGCAACTTTATTGGGGGTTTTTCGTGCCTGTTCCTCAAACAGTTGGTGAATGCACTTATTGTGAGGATAATCGCGCTTAGTATTGTTTACCTCGTCGAGTAATTGTCTTTCATTGTCGCTGAGAACCTCTAGCTGACTGATTGGTAAATCTGGATAAGCGCTCGCACTAGCTAACAACGTCTGAAATTGTCCGACTAAGCGTTTGATATCTTCTACATCAAATAAGTTTGAGTCATAGTGAAATGCTATATTTAGCGTATTATTCTGACGAGTACAGGAAAGCTTTACTTTGAATCTTTCAATGCAAGTAGACAGTCTATCAATCGAAAAAGATACATCAGCGGCTAGATGATTTCCTGGCAGTTCTTCAAAATCAAAACTAAATGGGAAAAAACCTAAGGTATTGGGATACGATTGTGCTAATGATTCCCAAGTAAAGTAATCTTGCAACTTATAAAGCTGCTCTGCACATGCATGATTTTTGTGTAAAATATCAATAAAACTTGATTCAAATTCTATATTTAAAATTAACGGTAAGTATTTAGTAAATAATCCGAGACTCTTCTCTAGTTCCTGATATTTGCGTCCCTCATAAGCCACACCGATACTCAAATTTTGCTGTTTGGTAAGACGCGCAAGTAAGATCTGCCAGGAAGCTAAGAAAAACTCAGCCACTGAAATATTATATTGCTGAGTCAGGGTGTCAATTTGTTCTAACAGAGCAGGGCTAATTGTAAAACTTTGCGTGTGAGGCTGAAATTCTAGTTGCTCTAGAGATTGTTTTTCAAAAGGTAGGTTTAATTTTATCAGCGTCGAAAAATCCTGTTTCCGCCAATAGTCTCTACCTACTTCTGTATCTGCCCCTTCTAACAATTCGTTTTGCCATTCAGCCAAATCTGCGTATTGTAATGGTTCATCGTCTAGTTCTTTACCTTGAAGGCAAGCTGCATAAGACTGGCTGATTTCTTGCACTAAAATTTTTAGCGTTGCTGCATCTGCACAAAGTGCAGGTAAGCTAATGAGCAAAACATACTTAGATGGTGACAGAGTTACTAAAGATAGGTGTAATGGAGAACCTTCTACTAAATTGAACGTCTGTTTGTGAACCTGATCAAATAAGGCGGATAAAAATTCTTCTTGTTCTTGGGGTGTACAACTGCTCAAGTTGTGGTTTTCATTCCAAATTATGTCGTTATTTCCAATAACTTGCAAAGGTATAGTCATACCAGGCAAGCAATGAAAATTAGTACGGAGAATTTCATGCCGATTGACAACTTGTTCTAAAGCTATTTTCAAAGTGTCGATCTCAAGATTCCCTTCTATCAAAACAGCACACTGTGAACAATAAGGGAAGTTGTCACTTTCCTGTAAATGCCACAGATGTTTTTGTTGGGGTGAGAGTCGAAAACCCTGCATTTCCTCTATCATTCTCATTCTCCGTACTGGGCACTAAATATCTTTACTACTCAATTGTTCTGCCATTCCTACTACGACTTTTCGTTGTCCCACAAATGGCATCCGTCCGTGGGAAGCAAGCATATTATCCAGCATTAAAATATCTCCAGCTTGCCAAGGGAAAATAACCGTTTCTTGTTGGTATACACCACGAATTTCATCTAATACGGCTGCTTCAATTGGCGAACCATCACCATAATATGTATTGTGTGGCAAGTCTGATTCTGGAAATTCAGCTAACAATGTTTCACGCATGGTAGGTTCCAAAGTTGACACATGAAAAAAAGCTGCGTGATTAAACCATACTTGTTCACCTGTTTGTGGATGTGTGGCAACAGCCTGCCGCACCTGTCGGGTTCTCAAGCGATTACCCTCTTTCCACTCAAACTCAATGCCATTGTGATGGCAGAAGGTTTCTACTTCTGCTGAATTGGTTGTTTGAAACACTGTCTGCCAAGTCAAGCCAAAACCATCGCCAAAGTTACGGACGTACATTACTCCTTTTTCGATGAAGCGATCGCGAATCTTGGAATCAATCCGCTTATATAATTTTCGAGTATCAGCAATGGGTGTTTCTCCTCCCTGAATAGCTGGTGTCACGCAATAAAAGAAGATTTTTAGGGGCCATGTGGCAGCGTAGGAATTCTCGCTATGTAAAAAGATAGTTTGGTTGGCTGGATAGTCAGTTGAAGTATAAATATTGCCTTGAATTAGGCTGCGGGGTGAAGAGCGATCGCGATATTCCAGCAAATCTCCAGAAACTGTCTGGATAAATTTTTCAAACTCAACCACATCTGTGACTTGGAAGTTACGAAACAGGATACCGCCATGCTTCAGTAAATTTTTTGCAATTAACTCCTGATTACTTGCGGCCCAAGTTACTAAATTAATTCCTTCTACTATAGGTTGTAACAGCAAAGGTAAGGATTTCTCAAGCGACAAAGGTCTTGCTTTGATCAATTTTGCATCCGAGAGATTAACGCCTTGCCGTCTTTTTGACCTTATTTGGTTGAGGCTAATTTTTGGATAGTCTGGAATCTTCATTCTTGCTCTCTTATAATATTGCAGCTTCCAGAATTATCTTCTGATTTTTATCTTGCGACAAATCACACTAATCCCAGAAGGCAAACTTCTTAGTTTATTGCTGTAACTATTTTGCTTGAATGGTGGTGTCTTCATTTATTGACTTATTAGCTTTTGAAAAATCTAAATCTAATTCCTCTAATGACTTGACACCCAGTGTCTCCAAAACAAAAGGGTGCAATGTATTGTTTTCGATAAAATTACTTTTTTCATCGTTTTTACCTTTATATAAGATGACCAAATTATGATAAAATTGTATGGAAATAGTGTTCTCATCAAAGTAGGAAGGACTGTATCCTGGATTTAAAAATTCCTGATAGTTTAATCCATCAACCAGTCTTTTAAACATATTCATCACGGTTGTTGGATCATTTAGATCGAGGCTACCACCAACAGTTATCCAGTTTTGTAACTCAAAACTGTCTTTGGCTAAGTTTGACCACTTTTCACCTTTAAGACTTGGCCAATATGAGTGGTGGATATTTTCTGCTGCATAAATGCCACCATCTTTAAGTGCTGGAAAGAAAGTATAGAACGCGTTGATATGATGTTCATTTGCAGAACTACCATCTTCAATTATAATATCTAGCTCGCCAGTTTCAGCTAAAACTTCTTGAATGAAATTTTCATCATTTTGGTCACCATGAAAGATTTTAATACGGTCTTCTTCTAAATACCTTTTGTCTATTATATCAAGACCATAAACCATACTGTTTGGGAAATAGGTTTTCCACGTTTTTAAAGCCTCTCCTCCTAATTTTTTATTTTCATAACCTCCTACACCAATTGCAAGAATTTTTAGTTTTTTCCACTTTAAGGGGGCAAAATGACTTTGATAGCGATGGGCAAACCGAAGTCTTGGCCATTCATCATGAGAATAAATAGCTGCTGTTTTACTTAAATTGTAAGGAGCGAGAAATGCTATTATTTTCAGCGGGAAATTGTTGATTTTCATTGATAAACTCCTCATTTAAAGAAAATAATAATAATAAAGCATGAAATATTTTCAGATTTTTTCAGACTCCATAAATTGCCTTACGCTTTGTCAGCTTGAGTTTTTGCACAGAAGTGTGTTCTAGTTCTTGTTCTTTTATGATCTGTTGTTCTCTGTCAGCTTTGGCGAGTACTTTGGCTAGCTCATTCATTCTAATGTCAGGCTGTTCAACAACATGGCGTAAAAGTATTTCTAAATGACTTATCATTCGAGCAATAGTTGTGGCCTCGAACAAGTCCGTTTTATACTCCAATGAACCATTAAAACCTTCTAGACTTTCCCAAATACTTAGCTTCAAATCAAATTTTGAAGTGCCGCTGTCGGCTTCCAACGGACGCAGAGTCAACCCTGGAAGTTCTATAGTTGGTATGGGAGCATTCTGAAGAATAAACATTACCTGAAACAGCGGGTTATGGCTTAAATTTCGTTCCGGCTGCAATTCCTCCACCAACTTCTCAAAGGGCAAATCTTGATGAGCATAAGCTCCCAAAGCAACTTCGCGCACCCGCCCTAACAATTCACGGAAAGTCGGATTGCCTGATAGGTTGGTACGCAATACCAATGTGTTGAGAAAAAAGCCAATGAGTTTTTCTGTTTCTCTTCTGGTGCGACCGACAACGGGCGAACCTACTATTATTTCCTCTTGGTTTGAATAGCAGTATAACAAAATCTTGAACACTGTCAGAAGTGTCATAAACTGAGTGACACTTTCTTGTCGATTCAAGTTGTTGACTGCCTCGCTTAAAGCCTTAGGAAATGCAAAAAATTGTTTTTCGCCAGTAAAGGTTTGTATAGCTGGTCGCGGTCGGTCGGTGGGAAGTTGCAGTATAGGTAAACTACCCCTTAATTGCTGCTTCCAGTAAGTAACCTGATTGTTGAGTACTTCTCCTTGCAACCATTGTTTCTGCCAATAAGCAAAATCTGCATATTGAATCGTAAGTTCAGGTAGTGGGGAGGGTAAGCCTTTAGAAAAAGATTTGTAAATCTCTGCCAGTTCTTGAATAAGAATACCAATAGACCAACCATCCGAAATAATGTGGTGCATGACTAACAGCAGCATATGCTCCTGTTGTGTCAAACGTAGGAGTTTAGCTCGCAGTAATGGTGCTTGGGACAAGTCGAAAGGCTGTTGAGCAAACTCAGTAGCGATGGACAAAGCTGAGTCTACACTTACTCCTGGTAAATCTGTGACTGGCAAGGTTATTTTTAAGGTGGGGGCAATCTTTTGGATCGGTCGTCCTTGTATTGCCGAAAAGCTTGTTCGCAATGCCTCATGACGCCGCACGACTTCGTTAAGACTTTGTTCTAGGGTTGTCAGGTTAAGCTCCCCAGTTAAATGCACAGCAATAGGAACATTATAGAAGGGATTTCCAGGTTCTAATTGGTCAAGGAACCACAAGCGTTCTTGAGCAAGGCACACAGGTAGTTCTTGATTTCGGGAAATAGGCTCCAGTGTGGGTTCTAACGCTGTTTTTGTTGTTAGTTGAGTCAGTATTTGTGTTGCTAGCAGGACAACACTGGCATCTTTGAAGAAATCCTCGATAGATATTGTGACTCCAAGGTCTACTTGAATCTGATTTTTGAGTTCAAAGACCATTAATGAGTCGAGTCCGAAAGTACTTAGCGGTACCTCTGAGTTTAGTTGGGATGCTGCAACTTTTAGTACGCGAGCAATCTGTGTTTGAAGATAAGGTATGAGCAGTGGCGGACGTTTTTCTGGTGGAGTTGCAAGAATTGCCTCACGGCTGAGACTTGTTTGGCTCCCCAACTCATCTGTATCATCCAGGATACTGCTGTTTATGATCTCCAATTCGCCTGCGAGAAACTGTGCGCGAGTTGCACGCCGTTGAATTTTGCCACTGGAGGTTTTGGAGATAGTACCTGGTTTTATTAGTAATATTCCATAAACTTGTATTTCATGCTCTTCAACAACCGCCTGACGAATTGCTGCTGTGACTTCCTCAAGATTAGGTTTGGCACGAAACTCTAACTCTTGAACTACGACTAGTCGTTCTTCATTCTCTACCTCTACCGAGAAAGCTGCACCACTACTTGAACGTAATGACGAATGGCTGCGTTCTGCTGTTAACTCTATGTCTTGTGGGTAGAGGTTGCGACCACGGATAATGATTAAATCTTTGGCTCGACCTGTAATGAAGAGTTCTCCATTGTGCAAAAAGCCCAAGTCACCAGTGCGTAGAAATGGTTCAGATCCTGTGTCTTTTAGGTAGGCGTGAAATATCTGCTCTGTTTCTTCTTGACGATTCCAATAACCCTGACCGACGCTAGGACCAGATGCCCAGATTTCTCCTACTTGATCTGATGAACAACGAGTTAATGTTTCGGGATTGACAATGACAATCTCCTGTTGAGGAATACTTTGACCGCAACTGACAAACGTCTGGGTATCTTCACTATTGGTATTTGCTTCAACGACTAGGTTTTTCTCTAATGAAGATTTCGCAACTGTTTTGCAAGGAGGCAAAGCTTTCTTGATCCCACCAGAAACCATCAGTGTTGCTTCTGCCATACCATAACAAGGGTAGAATGCTGACCCACGAAAACCACACTCTGCAAAGGTTGCGGCAAATTGGTCTAAAGTCTCCTGCCGGATTGGTTCAGCACCGTTAAATGCAACACTCCAACTACTTAAGTCGAGAGTTTCTTTTTGTTGTTGGGTAATCCTTTGAATACACTGCTCATAAGCAAAGTTAGGACCACCACTCGTAGTGCCTTTGTAGTGGGAAATGGTCTGTAGCCATCGATATGGACGTTGCAAAAAAGATGCTGGAGACATTAGGATGCAACCAAACCCACCATATAAAGGTTGCAAAATCCCACCAATCAACCCCATATCATGGTAAACAGGTAGCCAGGAGACAAATACACTGCTGGGAGAATGTTCCATGAGTTGGTAAGTCACGGCGGCATTGTGCAGCAGATTGCCATGACTCAGCATGACACCTTTGGGTGTGCCTGTAGAACCAGATGTGTATTGCAAGAAAGCGAGGGTATCTGCATTGATTTCAGGCTGTTGCCAAGAATTTTCTATACCCTGTGCCAGGTTGTCAGTAGTCAGCCAACGTAAATGACTCTGGTTTGTTTCTTTTGCAAGTAAAGACTGTACAGTAGGGAGAATCGTTGTTATCGTCAGGATAATTGCTGCTTGTGCATCTGTTATGATTGCTTGAATTCTGGGTGTATTGCGTTGATTGCGAGGTGGATAAGCTGGAACAGCTACCACACCAGCGTAGAGACAACCAAAAAAAGCACTCAAGTAATCTAGCCCTGGTGGATACAGCAATATAGCACGTTCCCCGGTTAAACCAAGGGTTTGGAGTTGAGATGCTATAGCCCGACTGCGTCGATCTAACTCATGGTAAGTTAACGTTGATTCCTGAGTTTCTCCATCTTCAAGGAAGGTGAACGCTTGTGCGTGCGGTTGTGTTGAACTGCGATAACGCACAATATCAACGACAGTCGCACATTGATGGGAAATTTTTGGAAATCTATTGAAAATTACAGTCATTTTTCGTTTCAAGCAATCAGATGCACATAAACAATGGTTGAATTAGGCAAGCCCAATGGCAAATTTCATTCTATGTAAGTTAGAATGCTGCCTTCATGCCTTTTTTTCATGGCAATAATTCTTTTTGGATAAACCTCAATAACTGTCTTATACAAATATGCATTGCAATGACTTGGTCAGTCATGCAAATCTTGGCTGAGATGAGTTGCAAGTTATTTTTAATTAGCACCTTTTACTCTAGAAGAAAAGTATTGTCTTTAGCAATACTTGTTTAATAGAGAATACTTATCAAAAAATAAGAAAATATAATAATTTCTTGAACTGTATTTTTATGACTTTTGGTAGATGCTAAAATAAATTTAGGTACTATCAAGATTTCATTCATCGGACTTGATGATTCGATGTTACGTAAGTCAAGTCATGTCAACTCAGCCAAAAGTGTTGAGTGGTAAATGTTATCTCAATTTGATATAGCAGGGAACGCTTAACGCTTAACAGACTTGAAAGTCTCTTGCTGAACCTGTTTTCTCATTAATTCGTGTCCTAATCTACGTGGCGACTGCTATACAAAGAATTCTCGCTATGTAGAAATGAACATGCAGCTTGAGGATTTTCTGAATATCGACTTGAGGCAGTCTTACACATAAAAAAATCGAGTAGGCTCTTGCCAACTCTAGTAGTCCTGCTGGTTGACGGAATCACAAACAAGCTTGGCCGATTTTTTAGGGACGGCACGTTTTGGGCGCAAGCGGAAAAACTAAATCGCTATCTCTGACTTCGCGTGAGATAATGAAATTTTATTAAGAAATTAGTGTTAATGAGTAGCAACAGTCTACTTCACATTTACATATTATATGTAAATTTTTATTTGTTGTCGTTTGATGAGGCTTGCTTTGTGGATGCAAATGAATTTCAATAAATTCTGAAGCTAGCATCGTTAACTTGAGATTTCGTGGCGTGATGGAGTCAGAGAAAAAGTATGAAATTTAAGCAACTTGTTCCCAGTCTGTTGCTGAGTAGCGCCATCGTAGCGTTGGTTAGCGCTCCTACAAGAAGCCAGGAAATATCATCAATTGCAGTTGACAAGAGCACAGCATCTGGTGAAAAAAGCGATGCTTCTTCAGGAACCGCTCTTGGCGATGCAAAGAATCAACAATCACGTCTAGCAACCAATTCCGGGTTGGTTAAACCGATAACAGACATTCGGCGAGTCAGTGAGATAGAACGTCCAGCTAAAAGTGCCAAAATGCTGGTGCAATCGCCAACCCCACAAGCAACACCTACTTCACCAGTCGTGCAAGTCACCTTCGTGAAGGCAAATCCCACCTCCAAAGGTTTGGAACTGGTTTTACAAACTTCCAAAGCTGCTACGTTGCAACTACAGAACCGCACTCAAGTTAATAGTAATAGCTTCATCGTTGACATTCCCAATGCTCAACTGCGTGCACCAGGTGACAGACCCTTCACATTCCGCTCACAAAAACCAATTGCGGGTGTAACTGAGATTACAGTGACTAACTTTGATGCCAATACTATCCGAGTGACGGTGATAGGTGAAGCGAGTCCACCAGTGGTGGAGTTGTTTGATAGTCCAAAAGAAGGTCTGATCTTCAGCGTGTCAACTGCTGCTTCCATTGCACAACAACAAGGGCAAACGCAACCAACTGGGCCACAAACTGGGCCACAAACTCAACCAGAGAATCAAACCCAACCAAGTCAACCATCAGCTTCTGGTGACGAACCGATTGAACTAGTGGTGACAGGACAGCAAGATAGTTATCGTGTTTCCGATACCACAACTGCCACTCGAACCGACACAAATCCACGCGATATTCCTCAGTCAATTCAAGCCATTCCGCAAACAATCATCAAAGATCAGCAAATCACCCGGATTGGCGATGCAACACGCAATGTTAGTGGCGTGACTCAACAAGGGGGCTATGCTGGGGGTTCGGATAATTTCAATATTCGGGGATTTACAACCTATGACAACTTGAGAAACGGTTTTGCTGTTCAAAGTGACCTTGTGAATCCGACTAACATTGAGCGGATCGAAGTTCTCAAGGGTCCAGCTTCGGTGCTATATGGACAGTTTGAGCCGGGAGGTGTGGTGAATTACATTACCAAGCAACCACTCAGCGAGCCTTATTACTCCGCTGAATTTACAGCCGGAAGTTTTAGCACTTATCGTCCCTCCATTGATATTTCTGGACCGCTGAACTCAGACAAAACGTTACTGTACCGCCTGAATACTGCATACGAAAACTTTGGTAGTTTTATCGATTTTAATCATCAGGAAACATTCGCGATCGCACCAGCTTTCACCTACAAAATTGGTGATGCAACAACATTGACGCTAGAGTATGAATTCCTCAAAGTTGATCGCACCTTTTATCGTGGTCTTACTGCCGATCCAATCGTTTTTAAAGCTCCTGTTAATCGTTTCTTAGGAGAGCCAGATGATCGTTACTCCAAAGAGACAAACTCTGTATTTCTTAACGTCAATCACCGCTTTAGTAAAAATATTCAGTTCCGCAGTGGCTTTTCTCTTACGGTTAGTAATTCTGAGGAATCAGCGTTTCAACCGGATAGCATTGTAGATGGTCGTACTGTGCAGCGAAGGTTTGGTGCTGGTCCGGAGTATTACCAAAACTATTCTCTGCAAAATGATCTCATCACTAATTTCAATACTGGTTCCATCCAACATCAACTTCTTGTAGGGTTGGAGTGGAATAAATATATCCGTGGCTATGATTATCTGCGAAGTACTGCTTCACTGACTCCCAGTATTGATTTATTTAATCCTGTGTATGGCGCTTCCCGCCCACCAGAGTTTGATGAAGCAGCAGAACGGGATCGTTATGACCGCAATACGATCGCCATTTATCTGCAAGATCAAGTTACATTGCTGCCAAATCTGAAGCTATTGGTAGGCGGCAGGTATGACTTTATTCACCGCAAAAATCGCGTGCAACAGCTGGATTCTTTAGGTAGAGACCCGATTGATGATGCTACAGTTGATCGGTTGTATGATGAGGCTTTTTCACCTCGCGTCGGCATTGTTTATCAACCGATTGAGCCGATTTCTATTTACGCCAGCTACACCCGCTCGTTTAACCCCAGTTCCTCGCGGACGGTAGATAGAACTCAACTGCCACCAGAACGCGGTACTCAGTATGAAGTGGGAGTCAAAGCGGAACTGATAAAAGACAGGTTATCTGCCACCTTTGCCGCCTATGATATCACCAAGGAAAATGTCGTTACAACCGATCCCACTCCAGGTAACTCTGACTTTTCTATTGCGGCTGGAGAAGTGAAAAGTCGCGGTTTGGAATTTGACATTTCTGGGCAGATTCTACCAGGCTGGAATGTGATTGCTTCTGCTTTTATCAACGATGCTTTTGTGAGTAAAGATAACAACTTACCAGTGGGCGACTCCCTGGTAAATGCTCCCGGTAGTGGGGCTAGTCTGTGGACAACTTATGAAATTCAAGACGGTAATTGGAAAGGATTGGGATTTGGTGGAGGATTATTTTATACAGGCGATCGCGAAGCTGAACTCCCCAATACGTTTAAAATCCCCTCCTATGTGCGGGCTGATGCCACCATTTTCTACAAACGCGATAACTGGAGGGTTGCGCTGAACTTTAAGAATCTTTTTGATACTCGCTATTACGATTCTCAAGGCTACTATCTGCTTCCTGGTGCGCCTTTGACTGTGCTGGGAACAATTTCTGTGCAGTTTTGATTATTGTAAAGGGGAGGGAGGATAATTCTTCCCTCAATGCATCGAGAAGATTAAAGGGGGTAAAAAAATCCAGCTAAGGAGTGGCGAGCATGAACATGAACCGGAAAAAACTACGCGATATCGTTTTTTCCCTGCACCAATATATCGGTTTTTTTGTTGGGCTGTTGCTAATTCTCATTGGCTTGACAGGTAGCCTGTTAGTATTCGAGCAAGATTTTGACCACTTTATGATCGCCCAACAGTATGGACATATTACTCCCCAACAGGTGCAGGTAGTATCCCCAGAGGATGTGGTGAATACAATACAGGCGAAATATGCCGCGCGAAGTGATCTGCATCTTTTTCGTATTTATTTGCCAGATACTCCTTCTTCTCCCTACCTTGGGCAGTTGTCAACTACTGACGATCACCGGACAGAGGTTTTTCTCAATCCTTATACAGGGAAAATAATAGGTGAGCGGATATCGGATCACACCCTAATCGGTATGATGCTTAGTCTGCACTACAGCCTGATGGCAGGTGAAACCGGAACTATAATTGTTGGAATTGCTGCCTTTTTAATGTGTATGCTGAGCATCACAGGTTTAATTCTTTGGCCCGGTTGGCGTAAGCTAATTGCAGGCTTCAAAATTAAGCTTAATGCTCATCCCCAAAGGGCAAACTTTGACATTCACAAAGTGGTTGGGATGATCACTGTGGTGTTTATATTCCTAACTGCCTTTACGGGCTTTTGTTGGAACTTTAGCTTCACTTCGCCGATTATCTACGCCGTGACATTCACTCCAGAACCATCCGAACCAGTATCCAAACCAATTCCTGGTAAATCGACCTTAGGACTAACAGAACAACTAAAAATTGCTAATGCTGCCTTACCGAGTGCTGTGACCAAAAGCATTTACTTGCCTGGAAAACCAGAAGATGCTCTACAAATTCGCATGAAGCTGCCGCAGGAAAGTTCAGATTATGGTGATAGTAATGTTTATCTTGACCAGTATACAGGTGAGGTTTTGCGGGTTGATAATGCTTTCAAATTGCCGTTAGGCTCGCGCGTCCTCAACTCCTTTATTCCCCTACACTATGGTACATTTGGTGGCTTACCTACTCGCATTCTCTACGTGTTTGTCGGACTTGCACCGTTAGTTCTATTTATTACTGGCTTTATGATGTCGTGGTATCGACATTGGGCTAAACCTAAAAGAGGCGATAGTGCAAAGGAACTATCACACAAACAATGAAAAAGAATTAATAACTGATACCAATTTGAAAAAAGAATGCGACAGATACACACTCCCAAACCTAAGTTTCGTCTCGGCTTTCTTCATTTTGCAAAAAGCGATAATATCCAGGTTTCCCGGCGCAAAACTTTTCAAGACGAATTTTGAATGAGCGAATTTTGAATTGGTATGACCACTGCAAATCTATAATCCAAAACTATATAAGTGCGTACTTTCATTATTATCTGGCTCGGTCAGGCTGTTTCCATAATTGGTAGTAGTATGACCGCATTTGCCTTCACTCTCTGGGTGTGGGAACTCACAGGTCAAGCTACAGCACTAGCATTGTTTGGTTTATTTACGCAAGTGCCGCAAGTCTTAATTACTCCCATAGCTGGGGTGATTGTGGATCGCTGGAACCGTAAATACTTAATGATCCTTGGCGACACGGTCAGCGGGTTGTTGACCATCACTGTCTTACTACTTTACTCAAGTCATAATTTACAATTATGGCATTTATACTTGGCTGTAGCAGTTCAGGGCACATTTGTGCAAATTCAAGAACTAGCATACTTGGCATCAGTATCAATGATCGTGCCCAAACAGCAGTATAGTCGCGCTAGCAGCATTGCCTTCCTGGCAAATTCCAGCTCTGATATCATTGCACCAGCATTGGCAGGTGTTCTCTACGTAGTCATTGGTCTTGCTGGTATTTTAATTATCGATATCACGACTTTTGTGATTGCTGTCAGCACACTGGTACTAGTACGTATCCCACAACCTACTATTGCACAAGCAGAAACGCAAAGTCACACAAACCTGAAGCAGGAGCTTTACTTTGGCTGGCACTATATTACTGCACGCCCCAGTCTGCTTGCCATGCTAGCATTGATGTCGCTGTTTTGGTTTACCTATAATCTTGGCAATTCACTTTCCTCTCCCCTGATTTTGGCACGTAGTGGTAATGATGCCAAAGTATTAGGTATTGTAGCTTCAGCAGCAGGGTTGGGCGGCATTATTGGGGCCTTGCTCGTCAGCACTTGGGGTGGTTTCAAGCGTCGAATACATGGAGTGTTGCTGGGTATGGTGGGTGCTGGCTTAAGCCAAACAGTGTTTGGTCTGGGGAGAGTACCGTTGATTTGGTTTCCTGCGAAATTCTGTTCATCTCTCAATTTTCCAATACTTGGCAGTGCCGATGAGGCTATATGGCTCAGGAAGGTAAGACCTAACGTGCAGGGGCGTGTTTTATCTACCCACTCCCTAGTTGAGCGGGTTGCTTCAACAGTAGCATACTTGATAGCTGGACCACTAGCTGACTACGTTTTTGAACCAGCAATGATGTCAGGGGGAAGTCTGGCACCCATCTTGGGTTGGATATTTGGCACGGGAAAAGGCGCGGGCATGGCAGTGTTGTATGTTCTCTCTTCACTCGGTTTGTTACTTGTTGGTTTAAGTGGATACGCCTTCCGCACACTGCGTGATGTGGAAATCATCCTGCCAGACCATGATACCAGTGCAGAGTAGTTGGTGGCGGCGTGTCAAACGAGCTTAGAATTCTTTGATTCGGAAGTGAACATGATTACCCAAGATTCTTTAAGTAATTGCCGTTTCTGCTGTATTGTTTCTAAAGCTAATGGCGAAGATCCGATTGGCTCGGCACCCACTTACGAACACTGTCTGGCGATGGAGATGGGACTCCCTTGGACTGAAAAACGTTGGCAGGAAAATCCTGTGCTCGCCAGAGCGATCGCTTTCATCGAAAAACTGATTTCTGAGCATGGGATCAAGATTCGAGGTCAGTTGCTCGTTCCAGATAAAGAATACTCCTGTCCTGGTTACACTCGCCTACTATATTACCGCCGAGCTGCAAAGCTTTTTGCAAGGTTTGAAAAGTATGAGTTTCTCATCCCTGATTCTGAAGTTGGCTCTTTCGTGATGGCGTTATTGGAAACATTACTTCAGTCGCCAACTGTGCTGCCTGATTGGGAGCAGTATCAGCAACAATCCAGTCACATTCGTGAGTTAATGGTCTGTACTGATGGCAATGTTGATGTTGCCTGTGCCAGGTTTGGTTATCCCATCTATAGCAAGTTACGCTCTGAATTTGCTACTGCTTCTAGTGGAAAACTGCGTGTGTGGCGATGCAGCCATTTCGGAGGACACCAGTTCGCACCTACCCTCATTGACTTGCCTTATGGACAGTACTGGGGTCATTTGCAGCCAGAAATATTGGAACTCTTGGTTTGGCGGAATGGTTCTGTCACAGGGTTATACCCGTTTTACCGAGGTTGGGCTGGTTTATCAAAGTTTGAGCAAATTGTGGAACGTGAGATTTGGATGCAAGAGGGTTGGAACTGGCTCAATTATCACAAAGCTGGTCAAGTTATGGCAATGGATGAACCAGATGAAGAGTGGGCCCAAGTACGCATTAATTTCTCGGCAGAAGATGGAAGTATTAAGGGTGCTTATGAAGCTAGAGTCGAGGTAAACGGTTCTGTCATGACAGCTTGGGATTCAGGGGATAAGCAACCGTTAGAAGAAGTGAAGCAGTATCGCGTCAGTCGTTTGGTCAAAGTGAATTAGCTCTGCGCCAAATTGAATATAATTTTCCACAGATGCAATCTTTAAAACTGACGATTTATGCAACAAAATAAAGTAAGAAAAGCCGTGATTCCAGCAGCTGGTTTCGGGACTCGGTTGTTTCCAGCAACTAAAGTCGTAAAAAAAGAACTTTTCCCCATTATCGATAAAGATGGCAGGGCAAAACCTGTGATTCTGGCAATTGTTGAAGAAGCTATGAGCGCAGGAATCGAAGAAGTTGGGATTGTGGTGCAACCACCAGACAAAGAAGTTTTTGCAGAGTTTTTTAAAAGTCCACCTAAAAAAGAACTTTTCGACAAACTTTCACCCCAAAATCAAGAATACAGCAAATATCTTCAAGAATTAGGCAGCAGAATCACACTTTTGACGCAGGAAGAACAAGAAGGTTACGGTCATGCTGTTTTTTGTGCTAAAAAGTGGGTGAAAGATGAGCCATTTTTGTTGATGTTAGGTGATCATGTTTACTCATCAGATGCAGAAAAATCCTGTACCAGTCAAGTTCTAGATGTTTACAGACAAGTCAATCAAAGCGTTGTCGGCTTGACAATCATGTCAGGAGAAATTATCCATAAAGCTGGCTGTGTGACAGGAACTTGGCACTTGTTTAACTTCCTTCTTTCACTCACGCAAGTTTATGAAAAACCTTCTATTGATTATGCCCGTCAACATTTGCGTGTAGAAGGAATGGCAGATGATGAGTTTCTCTGTATCTTTGGGTTGTATGTACTGACACCGAAAATATTTGACTTTTTGGAAGAACATATTCATCAAAATTTTCGAGAACGAGGAGAATTTCAGTTAACGTCTTGTCTGGATAGAGTGCGTCAACAAGAGGGAATGACAGGATATGTTGTCAAAGGAAAGTGCTTTGACACGGGATTACCAGATGCGTATCGCCAGACAATAATTGATTTTAGAATTTAGATATTTGGCGATTCGCCTACTTTAGGCGAAACACCAGTGATATCAAGTTCGCCTAATTAGTTACGATAAAACGACCTCACCCCCAGCCCCTCTGGGCGAGTTCACCAGAGGGGTGCCGGATAGCGTAGCGTGCCGTTAGGCATAGGGCGGGGTGAGGTTCTTCGTTTTTTATAAGTGTTGATCAGAACATGATATCACGGCCAGAAAAAACCTTCTGGATAAGGATTGTAGCAGATTTTGCTTTTAATAACAGCTTCCGTCTCATCACCCTTGGAAATATCCTATTCAAAGTTAGTCAACCTTATTTAGAAGGGAATGGTTATATCCGGGCGGCACGTTTGGGGGGGAAGCTTCCCCCGGAAAGCTGCCTTCTGTGATACCCTCTCACAAAAATCCTGATATATTTGACTCCCCCGACTTCCCCACTTACCCGCGTTTGTTCTAACTTTAAAGTGAAACGGTATGAGGTGGCAAAATACTCAAAGCTATCTAAGAATTTACTTCAAAAACGAGTATCTAGGTTGGGCATTTTGCAAAGCGAGTTCCAAAGGAAACCGCTAGCCCCTCTTAGGGGCTAGCGCAAACGCTAACAATAACTTTGAATAATCTTTATAAAATCCCAAAAAATCTGATAGACAAACGGAGCTAGTTGTTTATATGATACGTAATGTTACTGGTAAAATGAACTTAACTGCTACTGATGATTGGCTAAAAAAGCCTTGTTGAAGATCTATCCTAGCTTAATCTTTTTCTTTCATGAAAAGCAATATTTTTTGTAATATTTATGACTAAATATCACATTGTACTTCATAGATCTATTGACCTTGAGAAGATTACTACCGAAGCTGAGAGCAATAAATGTCCTAGGCATGTAATGTGGATCTTAAAGCAAAGACTCAATGCCAGCATTCATACACCATCCGGATATCAAGTCTCTTTTGTAGACAAACTTCTTTCCAAAATAGCAGGTTCACCAGAGTATTGGGCAATGGCACGTGCTTTATCATCTCGACTGGAATCGGATGACATAGTATTCTGCAACAGTGAGGCTGGAGGTATTCAGGTTGCAACACTTTGTGGATTTAAGCGCAACCGCCCCAAAATTGCAGTGTTTTTTCACAATATTGATCGACCTCGTGGACGCTTAGCATTAAAGTTATTTAACTTGGCCAGTAAGATCGATTTGTTTTTAGCTTGTAGCAAGCACCAAGTTACTTTTTTACGCGATTATCTAAACCTACCCGCATCTCGTGTTCATTTTGTTTGGGATCAAACCGATCTCAAATTTTTTGCACCTAAGCCTGCTTCAGCGAAGAAGTCGCGTCCAATGATCGCTAGTGTTGGTTTAGAACAACGTGATTACAGAACTCTGGCAGCAGCAACAGCAAATCTAGATATTGATGTGAAAATCAGCGGTTTCTCCAACGATGCACTTTTATTAAAACGAGCTTTTCCGGAAAAATTACCACGAAATATGTCACGCCGATTTTATGAATGGCCGGAGTTAGTCCAGCTATATCGGGATGCAGATATTATTGTGGTTAGCATCTTTGAAAATAGTTATGCTGCAGGAATACAGGCATTGATGGAAGCAATGGCGTGTAGGCGTCCTGTGATAGTCACTCACACTCTTGGACTCGATCAATATATAGCAGAAACTAATGCGGTAATGATGGTTAAGCCAGAAGATGTTGAAGGCTTAAAACAAGCTATTATCTATTTGTTGAATAACCCTCAAGAAGCTGATGCTTTAGCTGAACGTGGTTATCAATTAGCTCTAAGTCGGCATAATAGTGACCACTACGTAAATTACATCACAAAAGAGCTTAAACAGTTTGAAGTTGAAAAACAAGTCAGAACTCAGGAGTCAGAAGCGATTAGTGGGGAGATTGTGACTGTACCACTAATCGAAGACCACGCTCATCAAGGATTCAGTACAGGACTCTGACGCCTCTACTGATTCGCTCTATGGCTGACGCCATAGAGCGCTATATGTGTTTTTGAAACACAGAGTTTTTCTGGGTAAAATATCGAATCACTACGACGCATCGACGCAAGCCCAAATCATATGATACGACACGATTAAAGCCAAGCCCGCTCGTACTGAACAGGTGAAAATTTTTCCTGTCGCAGTTTTTTGGCAGCAGATAATGCCCAGTAAGGATTGCGTAGCATCTCTCGTCCTATTAAAACAATATCTGCCTGACCTGTACGAATAATCTGATCCGCCTGTTCTGGAGATGTAATTAAACCGACAGCACCTGTGAGGATGTTTGCCTCGTGGCGGATTCTCGTAGCAAACTCAGTTTGATAACCAGGGCCAAAGGGAATTTTGGCGTTGGGTACAGAACCACCGCTAGAAGTATCAATTAAATCCACACCTAATGAATTCAGTTTCTCTGCTAAGGCGATACTCTGCTCTATATCCCAGCCATTTTCTACCCAATCTGTTGCAGAAATTCTTACCCACAAGGTATAATCTGATGGTAAGATTTCTCGCACCGCTTGAACGACTTCTCTTAGCAAACGAGTGCGATTTTCAAAACTACCGCCATATTCATCGTTGCGTTTGTTACTTAGAGGCGAGAGAAATTGGTGTAAGAGATAACCATGAGCCGCATGGATTTCAATGACTTTAAATCCAGCTTCTTGTGAACGTTGAGCCGCTTGTACGAAGTCATTTATAATCTGTTGGATGCCTTCTATGTTTAATGCTTCCGGAATAGGGTGGTTTTCGCTAAAAGGAATAGCACTACTAGAAAGTACAGGATGCCAACCACCATTGGATGTGTTTAAAACTTCTCCTCCTTCCCAAGGTGGTGCAGTACTGGCTTTCCTACCAGCATGAGCAAGTTGAATACCTGCAATCGCCCCAAAGTTATGAATTGCCCTAACAATTTTTGCCAATGGCTCAATATGCTCATCCAACCAGATACCCAAATCTTGGGGACTGATTCGTCCTCTTGGTTCGATGGCTGCTGCTTCAGTGAAAACTAAACCTGCACCACCAACAGCACGACTTGCCAGATGAATCAGATGCCAATCATTAGCATAACCATCTGTACTGGAATATTGACACATTGGCGAAACTGCGATGCGGTTGCGAAAAGTCACTGCGCCAATTGTTAGGGGTGTAAATAAATCTGTCATGGTAAGGGTGAAATCTCACTAAATTGAGTCTTGTGTGCGAAAACAGATTGCTCCTGAAAATTCATGTTGTCTTATCAAAAGTTTAAGTGTCATCTAACTGCAGGACTGTTGCCCTGGATTCTCCCATAGAATCGCTTGCTTGGAAGTCAACAATTAGGGAGTTCAGTGAGGGTTAGGGCAGGATTGTGTGTGGTGCGATAAGCTGTGCTTAAAGCATAAAGGCTTATCGCGTATTTCTTTAGCAGTGACAACAAACTCTCGTAAGTCAACACTATCCACAAACCATTGGTCTGCTTCTAAGGGTTCAAGAATGGTAGCGTGAAACATAGGATTTTAGATCGTTGATTGTAGATTTGGGCTTTAGACAGACGCGGGACACTCTGTTTGGTGTTCTAGCCGCACTTGTGCCAGCAAACAACGGTAATTCGATTAAGTTTATGACTATTAATCGTTTAATAGTAACAATTCAGGGGATAATTGCTTGTGACGAGTGATACTTTTTATGACTGTTATCCAAATATTTATTCTGATTGGAGTTTTCTTGATAGCAAGCATTATCAGCGTCATTACTGGTAGTACTTCCCTGATTACCGTACCTATAATGTTTCAGGTTGGTATTGATCCGCGCACTGCTCTTGCTACTAATATGCTGGCATTAACCTTGATGAGCGTTGGTGGCACATTGCCTTTTCTTGGGAAAGGAGTGATTGATCGTCGTCGCTTACCACTACTAATATCACTAACGCTTTTCGGTTCAATTTTGGGAGCATTACTTGTTTTTATTGTTCCGTCAAAATCAATACCGTTTATTATCTCTATCTCAATGATTGCAGTTGCCGTGTTTTCAATATTTAACCGAGATGCGGGAATAGTGCCAATAGAGGGAGTGCCTTCACGAGTAGCAGAAATAACGGGATATGCGGCTACCTTCATATTTGGTATCTATGGTGGCTTTTTCAGTGGCGGCTATGTAACACTGCTGACAGCAGCCTACATAATGCTATTTCGCATGACATTTGTCCAGGCAATAGCTACCACTAAACTCATCAATATATTTTCCTCACTTGTTGCTACCATAATTTTCATGATGCAGGGAATTGTGGATTACAAACTAGGCTTTATTCTTGGTATCGCTATGTTCTTTGGTGGAATTATTGGAGCGCGTATTACACTCAGATTAAGTAACGCCTGGTTGAAACGTATCTATCTGACAGCAATAACTATTCTTGCCTTCGTAACATTCTATAAACAAGAGCAAAAAGCGCCTCAAACAAACGTCGGCTAGAAGATTCCCGACTTTTATAAGAAGTCGGGAAACCGCATCCTAACCATCCTGCTGTCATACTGGTAGCATTCGCATTGATGGATGGTAAGCCAACAGCGATCGCTCGACTATAACCTCCTGTTCCAGCACCAATATCAGCAATAATACTTTTCTTTGGTAGGTTGAGTAAATTAATTAGAGAATTTATAATTCTCTAATCAGGAAGACGCGAATTAGAATAGACTTTGCCAATGGAATTGTAGATAGTCATTATTAGTAACCAGCATTTTTATCTACGACATTTCGTAGGGGCTTTCCGTGGCGATAGCGTGTTAAATTATCGAGGAAAAGTGCAAGCGAACGCTCTTTAACTTTGGGTGAATGACTGGAACAGTGGGGTGTAATAAAAACATTCGGTAACGTCCAAAATGGACTTTCTGGCGGCAGTGGTTCCGTAAACACCGCATCTAAAGCTGCACCTGCAATCCAATTTTCCTGCAACGCTTTTAACAGTGCAGGTTCATCCACAATTTTGCCACGAGCAATATTTATCAAATAAGCATCGGGACGCATTGATCGCAGTACTTCTGCATTAATCATGCTCTCGGTTTCCTTTGTCAGAGGTGTAGCAATAACTACGTATTCTGCTTCGTTTAGGAGTGCTTTCCACTCATTTGTACCCACTACTTTGTCGAAATTTGGTAATGGTTGCGGGTGACGACGGCTTCCAAAAATCCGCATCCCAAAAGCTTTGGCACGGGCAGCAATTTCTTGCCCAATTCCCCCTGTACCAATAATTAATAATGTCTTATCTTGCAGTTCTTCAATTTGAAAATCCCTTTGCCATTGCTGTTGAGTTTGTAGCTTGTGTAATTTTAGCAATTGCTTGGCATAAGACAACATATAAGCAATGACAAATTCGGCAATGGGAACAGCATGAACTCCTGCACCGTTAGTCAGGATGATGTCACGTTCTAAATATTTTGGTGTCAGGATATTATTGACACCCGCATTCGGTGCATGATGCCAACGCAATTGAGGTGCAGATTCTAAAACTTTATGCAAAGTTGTGGGTTTAAGATAATAAAGCCAACTGAAGTAGACTTCGGCATCTGTAGCATCACCGTCCAGATTGCCATCAATATCTGCCCGGACAAATGTTGTATCGCTAGGTAGATGCGGCTCAAGTTTATCAGCAACTTCTATCGGTATAATTAGTTTCATGATAATTGTTAATAGCCCTACGCAAAACTATATTAGCAGTCTAATTCAGCCGAAAGTTCTGTATCAGTTGCCGCTGCAATCGCCTAAGCGCCCTACGCCCCGTGCTATTCTATACTAAATAAATTATGGGGCTGGATTGGGATAATGTGTATGAACTGCATCTAACTCTGCTAAAATGTCTTGGTTGAGAATTACATTCACACTGTTAATATTTTCTTGTAGTTGTTGTAAAGACGTCGCACCAATAATTGTGCTACTCACAAACCACCGACTCCGCACGAAAGCCAAAGCTAATTGTGTAGGCTGCAAATTATATTTTCTGGCAATTGATACATAAGCCACCACAGCGTCATTTACATTTTGTTTGAGATAGCGTTGTCCAAAACCTTGAAATAGAGACAGTCGTGTATTTTCTGGTTTTTTATCGTCTGTGTACTTCCCAGATAACAAACCAAATCCCAAAGGACTATAAGCTAGTAAGCCAACATTGGTATAACGATAAACTTCTGCTAAAGCTGAATCAAAGACACGATTAAGCAAGTTGTAAGCGTTTTGAATGGAGATCACTTTGGGTAATCCTAGCTGTTTGGCAACATGAACAAACTCACTAACACCCCAAGGTGTCTCATTACTCAAGCCCAGATAGCGAATTTTACCTGCTTTGATGACATCTGCAAATGCTTGTAATTGTTCAGCAATACTCACAGCTTCACGTTCAAAATCAGGTTTGTACTCTGTCTGTCCAAAGGTGGGAACATAGCGTTCTGGCCAGTGAATTTGGTACAAATCTATATAATCTGTTTGTAATCGTTTCAGACTATCATCGACCGCTTGCTTAATGTTGTTGTGGTTAATTTGAAGATTTCCTCCCCGCAGCCATTTAAAAGGACGACCGGGACCTGCAATTTTTGTGGCAATGATGAGTTGATTCCGCTGCTGTTTTTTCAACCATTCGCCAATGTAAGCTTCCGTTTTTCCTTGAGTTTCGCCACGAGGCGGTACTGGATACATCTCCGCAGTATCAATAAAATTTATCCCTTGAGCAATAGCATAATCTAACTGTTGATGCGCTTCGTCAATGGTATTCTGCTGTCCATAAGTCATGGTTCCCAGACAAATTTCAGAAACCTTGAGGTCACTCTCGCCAAGTTGGTTGTACTTCATATTCTTGAATTAATTATCTTGATTACTTTATCAGCAATTTCGTAAAAGTATAATTTGGTTAGAACAAGATCCTTGACTTTGTAACAGTTGTAGGGGATCTCCGTCTTTTATTACTAACAAAAAATTATGACCAATTTTACCGAGTTGCTTAATTATCGTTACGGCGATACGCCGCCCCAAGGGGGCGATAAGCCGGAGGCTTTACGCTCCGCGTATCGCACCGTCAATACAGATATGCCTGGAAATGACTGTATCAGTTGTGTAATTGAGATGGGAAAAGTCTATGGTTTAAGTACCTGGGGTTTATTTTGGCGAATGATTCTTCCTGGGGCATTGTCCTCTATTTTGGTGGGTGTCCGTTTTTCTTTAGGTATCATGTGGTTGACACTGATTGTTGCTGAGACAATAGCCGCTGATTCTGGTATTGGTTACATGGCAATGAACGCCAGAGAATTTATGCAAACAGATGTTGTTGTATTGAGCATTTTGCTATACGCTTTGTTCGGTAAATTAGCAGATGTTATCGCCAGAGCCTTGGAAAATTACTGGTTGCAATGGAATCCCAATTATTCTAGATCTTAGATATATCGATTTACAGTAATTTAAAGGTATGTGGTAGTTCATAAGCCCCAAGCCCTTTAATCAAAAAGAAATCTCGTGATGTTCCACCCAATCTTTCATCTTGCCTTTCCCGTCCGAAACCTCGAAGAATCTAAGAACTTTTATGTCAACACCTTCGGGGCCAAGATCGGTCGTGTCCGTGATAAGTGGATTGATGTATTTCTCTTTGAAGCTCAGATTACTTTGCACGAACAACCCTCTGAAGTGTTAGCGATGACAAAGCATGGCGTGCGTCACTTCGGCGCGGTTTTGGCGTGGAGTGATTGGGAGGCTCTTGCAAATCGTCTTGATAAAATGAGGGTTCAGTTCAAGGTAAAGCCAAATGTTTCTTTTGTGGGTACCGACGCAGAGCAAGCGAAGATGCTATTAAGTGATCCCAGTGGAAATGTGATCGAAGTAAAGGCATACAGAAATCTATCAGTCGCGTTGGAAATGGAAGATTTGCAAGAGTGTTCAGCAACCGAGGTTTAACCCAACCTAACGTGGGGCGCACAGGTAGTGGTAGTTTATATCGGGTAGTCCAATGCAACTCAAACTTTGCCACCATGTTGATTTGCAGGTACAGCTTCTGACATTTTTTTAGGATAGGGCAGGTTCAGGTTATTCATTAACATCATGAACTGGCTACGGCTGTGTCCAGCAAATCGGGGATTCCAGCGCTTTTCTTCACCAATCGTAGACACTGTTTGTCCCTGGTAGTCGTGAGCGGGATATACCAAGGTATCATCTGGTAAGGTGAATAGCTTCTGGGTAACAGCGTCATACAGCAATCCAGCATCACCGCTTTGGAAGTCGGTACGACCGCAGCCCCGGATGAATAGCGCATCTCCCGTTAACAAGTGAGTATTATTAACCAGGTAAGCCATATGACTGTCGGTGTGTCCAGGAGTCGCGATCGCCTGAATTTGTACATTGCCTATATGTAGCATCTTTCCATCGGCAATATAGCTGTCTGCACAAGTCGTCTGGGCATTCTCAGGCATGATACTTAGACAGCCTGTTATACCCTTAAGTTGTCTTGTCGCAGTGATGTGATCAGCATGGATGTGAGTTTCCAGACAGTAGCGCAGGGTTAAGCCCAATTCTCGTAATATTTGAATGTCACGTTCAACTTGCTCTGATACAGGATCTACGAGAATAGCTTCTTTAGTTTGTGGATCGGCAATCAAATATGTGTAGGTACTCGACTCTTTATCAAACAGTTGACGAAATAGCATGGCTGGTTTTGGAGCAAACCAATTTTCAACAACAGCATAAGGCATGGGATTGAGAGATTTCAGTAAATCCTGTGCCAAATTCGCGGCTTGAACACGAATTTCCGGCACAGCAGTAGTTTCCCAAAGATTTCCCTTGCGCGGTGTCCCTAGTGTATACAGTAGTTCAGAAGTATTCCCATCTGCATCCAACAGCGCACCGTTGACAGCAGTGTCAATTCCCATTGATAGAACATTAGGACGAATCAGGCGTTGTTCTTGAAGACTGGCGAGTAATGGATGCTGTAAAGAGCGGTAATTACAGTTTGAGCCTGTGCAGTTGATAATTCGGTTAACGTGTAAAACAATCTTTGCCTGTGTTTCTCGTTCGCTAATGCTCACAGTTAATTTATGATCAAACTGCTGACAAGTTTGAATCCGTCCTGCATAGTAGCTTAATTGACCAGATTCCTCCGCAGCATCCAGCACATCAGCAATTTCTGGGGCAATTAGGTGGCGGTGAACTTCCCAATAAGCCTTGAGGTGGCGTAGAAATCTTTTTTGTTCTTTTAAGGGGAGTGTTTGCCAAATTTCTTGAGTAACCGGACGAAGTGCATCGATGACTGCCCGCCAGTCAAGTCCATGATCATCCGCTGTTCGCACTTGCTGACGTACTAAATGCAGGAGTTCTCGTGCAGTTTTTGGTGCAGTCTCTAAATCAATAAATGTGGGATAAGGAATTGTTGATTTGTGACTACACGGCTTCAATCCATGACGAGAAACAGCATGGATTTTTCCATGAAATCCTTTGGCGTGCAAGGCAACAACAGCATCTACCATCGTCAGCCCGCTTCCAATCAATAGAATAGAATCTTCTGGGTTTAAATCGGCAATCGCCTGACTTGACCAAGCATCTCTAATATTATTATTGTGGTTTTCCACACACGCAACTGGTTTTGGTAGAGATGCAGGGAAATTACCCAACGCCAGCACAGCCTTTTGAACGTACAAAGACTCACCGCGACTCAGTTTGACGATGACATTATCGCTTTTATTTTCAATGGCGATTGCTTCATCGACAATTCGCTCTAACATTACATAAGCTGGAGCGCTTGCCTCTGCTTCGCTCAAAGTCGCCTGCACATAATCCCCATAAACCTTACGTGGAACGAAGGTGGACGCCTTTACCTCTTCATGTCCGTTTCTATGCAACCAGTTCAAAAAGTGATTTGGTTCATCAGGAAACGCGCTCATCTTACCTGCCGGAACGTTAAGCAAATGACATTCAACTGGCGTACCGTAAGCAACGCCTCTGCCCACTTCCTGATTGCGTTCAACTAACTTAATGAACAGTGGCATGGTTGCTTTTCGCATTATATTTGCTGCCACCAGAGAACCACTTAAGCCGCCACCAATGATAGCGATCGTAGAAGGAGAAATAGTTGAGTTCATAATACAGTTATTCATAGGATGTAAGACTTATTTATTGACAGAATTTCTGTTGCTGAGTGCAACCATTTCTGATTTATCCAAACTCAGTAAAGTTTAGAGATGTTTATTTTTCTTTAATAAGTGTCAGCAAAATCAACTTCTACAGTTTGGGCATATAAACATCAAACAAGCTAGTCACATATATGAACTATGCTGGTTGCTGTATATCTACAAATTTATAACAGATAAACAGTTTTGTGTATCTGTTTTGCAAAAAACATATGAAATTAATTTAAACTCCACTTCTACATGTGAAAAACAGGGAATTAAATTTGAGTTTTTGATTTCGCCACTTTAGACAATATGAGACCAAAAAGAACTGATACTATATAAGCCTTTTGGGCTTTTATATAGCTTAATTTCGACAAATCCGATGTAAATATCGTGGTTTTAAAATAATCCTTGATAAACTCCTCCAGAATAGAAAAAATACCTATCTAATTATCAAATTTTTCTGACATATAGCCAGCAATTTTATATGTAAAAATCAAAAACACTTTTGATAAACGTAGACACGAAATGGCTTGCCGCAGGCTATCACAGAGGCGCTCCAGAAGAGGACACTTCTGTGTAGGTATTCCCCCCCGTCCTTGGAATATGTCCGTCACAAAGGAGGAGGAAACACAGAGTTTCACCCTCTTATTATTTAGGACTGATATAGATAACTTATAAGAGTCTTTTGGTCGCTAATATACATCCGTCAAACTTTGTCTAAACCAGACTCAAGAATATTGCATGAACGGAATAAATACGATATGCAGATGAATCAAGTGTATTATTTGAGTGAAAAGTGTTGCTTTACTCCTTTAGCTGTGCAATAATTTGAGGATAACAGATAAACTACGGTATACAAATAAGCTTACCGTAAAAATAACACAATCCGATTTTGCAGCCAGATTAAATAGGGATTATGCAACTACTTTGGTTTATTCCCACACACGGAGAAGGACGCTATCTCGGCACTGCTATAGGCGGGCGGGCAGTAAATTTTGATTATTGGCGGCAAATTGCTCAAGCAGTAGATCACTTGGGCTTTACAGGTGCTTTATTACCTACAGGGCGTTCTTGTGAAGATGCTTGGGTTTTGGCATCAGCGCTGGTAACGCATACTACAAAAATGCGGTTTTTGGTGGCAATTCGTCCGGGGTTGATGTCACCAGGAGTAGCAGCGCGGATGGCTGCGACGTTTGATCGCATTTCTGGTGGGCGCTTGTTGATTAACGTGGTTACAGGGGGCGATCCTACAGAGTTGGCGGGAGATGGTTTGCACCTTTCCCATGACGATCGCTACAAACTAACAGACGAATTTTTAACAGTGTGGCGGCAGATAGCAGCAAGTGAAGTTGCAAATTTCCAAGGTGATTATCTCAACATCCAAGATGGCAAGTTACTTTTTCCATCTGTGCAGAAACCTTATCCTCCTCTGTGGTTTGGCGGTTCTTCACCCATTGCTCAAGATATTGCCGCCAAGCACGTAGATGTGTACTTGACTTGGGGTGAACCACCAGCACAGGTTGCTGAAAAAATTGCCGCAGTTCGTCGCCTGGCAGAAGCGCAAGGCAGAACACTTCGCTTTGGCATTCGCCTACACGTCATTGTGCGGGAAACCGAAACTCAAGCTTGGGATGCGGCAAATGATTTAATTCGCTATGTAGATGAAGAGGCAATCGCCAAAACTCAAAAAGCATACGCCCGCATGGATTCGGAAGGGCAACGCCGAATGCAAGAATTGCATCAAGGTAGTCGGGAAGCTTTGGAAATTAGCCCAAATTTGTGGGCAGGAATTGGTTTAGTGCGCGGTGGTGCTGGGACTGCTTTGGTAGGCGATCCTGATACCGTTGCCCAAAGAATATTGGAGTATGCAGATTTGGGGATTGAGACTTTCATCTTTTCTGGTTATCCCCATTTAGAGGAAGCATATCGCGTCGCCGAATTACTCTTTCCTCGTCTGCCTTTAGAAAATAGACCTGTTGTAGAACCACAGCTGATGAGTCCGTTTGGTGAGATAATTGCCAATCGAGAATTCCCGAAACAACAAGTCCAAGAAAAAACAGCAGCTACCGTAGATTAACTGAAAGATTATTAGCAGGAGACTTTGACAAAATTGCTCATATTTTAGCGATCGCCTACCTCTATTGGTGAGACGCTACTTTAAACGCGCAGCGTGTCGCTTTGCAACAAGCCCTTCGAGTCGCCGTGTTCATTGATTAGTCAACCATGAAGGCTGGCTGATTATTTTTGTCGTGATCTACTAGCAATTTAGAAGAAGCTCTTCTCCTGCACAGCGCTACTGTGTCCAGCGACAATTTGCCAAGTGCCGGAGGATCGACGACACCAGATGCGGGTGTATCGGAGGTCATCTGTGAACGGTGACTCACCAAAGATGCCGGTTAGCTGCACACGAACTGAGACGATCGCAAGCCCCTCAATAAACTTTATTTTTCTTTCTGATGGTTTGATCGTTTGGAACTTGAATACGCCAGCTCGATGAAACGCCAGATCGTCCTGCTTGCTGACGACCTGACCGAGGTGACTGGTGAAGATGACATCGGCTGAAATTAGTTCATCCAGTGCTTCGACATCTGAAGAGAGCATGGCTAATCGTAGTCGCTCTTCGACATCAATAATTTGCTGTTCAGAGACGGACGGCATTGGCTAAGTCCTTTTGAGTGTAATCTAATACAAACTAACAGATCATAGGCTGCATAAAATTAAGTTCAACCGCAGCCGCTACGCAACGTGGTTAACTACGGATAACCTTAATCACGGCTACAATGCTGACTGAATAAGAGCCATAGCATGTAAACCCGTAAACCATAAGTGAAAATAGGTCAGTTTGTTGGGCTTTAGTCGCATCAAATCAAGGGCTAAATCCGTCCAAAACTCCATCGCACACACCCATAACTGACCATACAAACCAACCCAAAAAGTACTATGTCGGCGATGCGATCGCTTGGGTTGGAAACCTCAGTTCGGGGTGAATGGGTAGAGTAGGGCGATCGATCACCTGATCAATCAAGCCATACGTTACTGCTTCCTGTGCGGACATAAAGAAATCCCGTTCAGTATCTTGTTCTATTCGCCCCAATGGTTGTCCCGTGTAGTTAGCCATACGCTGGTTAATCTGCCGCTTCAAGTACAGAATTTCCTTCGCTTGAATCTCAATATCTACTGCCTGTCCCTGCACTCCACCAGAGGGTTGATGAATCATAATCCGCGAACTGGGCAAACTGCTGCGTTTGCCTTTAGCACCTGCACCGAGTAGAAATGCGCCCATACTGGCTGCCATGCCATAGCAAATTGTGCAAACATCCGGACGAATGTGATTCATTGTGTCATAAATGCCCAGACCTGCCAGCACAGAACCACCTGGAGAATTGATATACAGGTAAATGTCCTTTTCTGGGTCTTCGGCTTCCAGAAACAGCATTTGCGCCACAATTCGGTTAGCCATTTCAGACTCAACCGTTTCTGCCAGAAAAATAATCCGCTCACGCAGCAGGCGAGAATAAATGTCGAAGGCTCTCTCGCCCCGACCCGATTGTTCAATGACGGTAGGAATCATGCGAGTTTCTCCAGATCAGAATCAAAGGTTGGGAATTGGGATTAGGGATTGGGAATCGGGAATGATTAAAACTCTAATGACCCATTAGCGATTCCATTACTTGCAGGCAGCCAAGGCTAGTACATCGCCTGTCAAGAGCAGGCGCTTGAGACTAGACAAAGTCGCGCTCCAGCCTCGGCTAATGCTCATGTAAGCTTGTGCATCGAGACGATCGTGAGTCAGCGTTAACTTTACTGTTGAGCCGTTTTGCTCTAACTCGAACAACACACGTGACGGACGTTCTTCGTTGAAGCCAGGCGACTGGAAGGTATAGGAAAGCCGATGAGGTGGTTCAGATTGCAATACTTCGCCTTCCCACTCAGACTCGCCATCTTCCTTAACATGCTGCACGGGTGAGCCAACCTGCCAATCAGATTGAATTCGCCTGCCGCCCCAATATTGCTGGGTGAATGCTTCGCCGGTCAATGCCTCCCAAAGTTTTTCAAGGGTTGTGGCAATGTAGGTTACATAAACGAACTTTTGCTGATCCATGTTATGGCTCCTTGGTGTTTGCTTCCAGGTTTCGCTTTAATTCACTTAATGCTTCTAATTGCTGACGTTCATACTTACGAATCCATCGATCGTAAATGTCTTGAATCGGGGCTGGATTGAGGTAATGCAGTTTTTCTCGTCCACGCCACTCTGTGACAACCAGATTCGCTGCCTCCAACAACGCTAGATGTTTGGTAACGGCTTGCCGCGTCATCTCTAGGTGTTCGCACAGTTCACTTAATGTTTGACCGTTGTGGCTGTACAACTGGTCGAGTAATTTCCTGCGGCTCGGATCGGCAAGCGCTTTGAACACTGCATCCATATTATCATTTTATGCAACTAATTGGTTGCATGTCAACCAAAAAAAACTAGCTCTTGACTTCCACATAATAAATGAGAAACTAATAATTAGATAACCTAAATATACCACTAAGGAAGTGCATCCTACTTGTGACGAAACTGACGGGAAGAACCGATCGCTTGGAAATGCCTGTTAACTTTCCGAACCCTGCGGTCATATTGGAAACTCAGGAACTCACGCGGCGCTTTGACAAGTTCACCGCTGTTGATGCCCTGAATATCTCTGTTACATCTGGAGAAGTATTTGGCTTGCTTGGTCCAAATGGGGCAGGTAAAAGTACAGTCATTAAGATGTTGACAACGCTGCTACCGCCAAGCACTGGACGGGCAACTATAGCTGGCTATGATGTCACTCATCAGCAAGGTGCTGTCAGAAGAGTCATCGGCTATGTACCCCAAGCTCTTTCTGCTGATGGCAGTCTTACAGGCTATGAAAATCTTTTAATCTTTGCCAAACTGTATGACATTCCCTCAAAACAACGCAAAGAGCGGATTCGTGATGTGCTGGCGTTTATGGGTTTGGAAGAAGCAAGCGATCGCTTGGTGAGAAATTACTCTGGTGGCATGATTCGCAAGCTAGAAATTGCCCAATCCATCCTGCATCGACCGCAGATTATGTTTCTCGATGAGCCAACAGTCGGACTCGATCCCGTTGCTCGCAGCCAGGTATGGAATCTTATGGAAGAACTTCGTGCAGATTATGGCACAACCATATTTTTAACTACCCATTTTTTAGAAGAAGCTGATAGTTTGTGTAACCGGGTAGCAATTATGAATCGGGGCAAAGTAATTGCGACTGGCACACCCAGCGATTTAAAAACTGCCTTAGGAAAACCAAACGCCACCTTGGATGATGTTTTTATTCAGTATACAGGGGACGAATTAGCGTCAGGAGTTAGTTATCGTGACACAGCAAAAACCAGACGTAATGCTCGACGGTTGGGTTGAACCACGACTTAATCGGCGAGAAAGTTTTATCTATGCGCTCTCACAATTAGTTACCAAAACTCTTGTCTTAGCTGAACTAGAAGTCCGCAAACTCCGCCACGATCCAAGCGATTTGCTCATCCGAGGTGTACAGCCTGCATTATGGCTTTTAGTCTTTGGGCAAGTTTTCACCCGAACTCGGGCTATTCCTACAGGGAATTTATCTTATTTAGACTTTATGGCTCCCGGTATCTTAGCTCAGAGTGTGCTGTTTGTGGCAATTTTCACTGGTGGAATGACACTCATTTGGGAGCGAGATTTAGGAATTGTGCAGAAATTGCTCGCTAGTCCCATACCCCGTGCGGCGATGGTGTTGGGTAAAGCCGTCGGTTGTGGAGTACGGTGCTTACCACAAATAGTCATTATTTACGGATTAACGCTATTGTTAGGTGTCAATGTTAATCTAAATCCTTTGGCTTTACTCCAAGTACTCGTAATTGTGCTTTTAGGGGCGGGTTGTTTTTGTGTTTTTTCACTCATCATTGGTTGTCTGGTAAAAAGTCGAGAAAGATTTACAGGAATTGGACAATTAATAACTATGCCGTTGTTTTTTGCCAGTAACGCCATCTATCCCTTATCACTAATGCCAGGATGGTTGCATATTCTTTCCAGTATCAATCCCTTAACTTATCAAGTTGATGCTTTACGGGGTACAATGCTAGTAAATGGTTCCAGTCTCTATGGATTTGGTCTGGATTGTACAATTCTCTTGCTAACATTGATAGGCTTAACAATTATCTGTGGACGACTCTATCCACGGGTAGCGATGTAATCAGGAGAAAAACAATCCCATGAAGCTCGGTAAACCCTCTGAAGAATGTGCCGTTAAAGTCATGGATACGATTCCATTGGTGATGCGGTTTATCCGAGCGGATATGCGTGAGAACAGTGTCGCGTCTCTATCTATACCGCAATTACGGGCGATGCTATTTATCAAACGCAATCCTGGAACCTCTGTTTCGGAAGTTGCGGAACATTTAGGTGTCACTTGTGCTACTGCATCCACAACGACAGAACGCCTAGTACAACGTCATTTTATTGAACGCAGCGACCATCCCCAAGAGCGACGGCGGGTGGTTCTCAATCTCACGGATGAGGGCAAGCACCATCTTGAGCAAACCCTCGCCCAAACTCGCGCTCATATTGCAGACTTGTTAGAAGGTCTGACAGCAGAGGAAATTGCACACATTGAAGAAGGGTTGACTCTACTTAAACATGTCTTCGACCGATCCGAAGTTAAAAAAGCTCCTTAAGACTGAGGCTGTAAAACACGATCCCTTTGCAGCCTTGAGGTTTCGAGATTATCGATTATTTACGATTGGGCGCGTACTCCTGTTCACGGGTTCACAAATGCAGACTGTGGCAATTGGCTGGGAACTCTACGAGCGTACTGGTTCAGCGCTGGCGTTAGGTGGAGTTGGGCTGGCGCAAGTCGTGCCGATGATTGCCTTAACTTTGGTTGCCGGACACGTAGCAGATCGCCGTGCTCGCAAACACACTACCCTACTCTCAATCATGCTGCTAGTCCTTTGCTCGCTAGCTTTGGCGGTTGTTTCCTATAGTAAAGGCGCAATAGTTTTAGTTTATACTTGCTTGTTTTTTACAGGTGTAGCTAGGGCGTTCTTGAAGCCTGCCAGCGATGCGCTTATGTGGCATTTAATACCAACAAGTGCTTTTACTAATGCTGCCACTTGGAATAGTACTAGCTTTCAGCTAGCAACAGTCATTGGACCAAGTTTGGGAGGATTTGGGATCGCAGCTTTGGGAAGTGCCACAGGGGTATATGTATTGGCGGCCATCGCATCACTTTTGTGTTTTGCTTTAATAGTGCCAATTCGAGAAAAAAAGACAGCCCTCTCCAAGGAACCAATATCATTAAAAGCACTAGCTGCTGGTGCTGAGTTTGTGTGGCAGAATCAGGTAATTTTAGCAGCAATTACTCTAGATATGTTTGCCGTCTTGTTGGGAGGTGCAGTTGCACTACTACCCATCTTTGCCAAGGATATCTTGCATGTCGGTCCAATGGAGTTGGGGTATCTAGAGGCAGCACATTCGATTGGCGCACTAATTATGGCGGTACTTCTAGCGCATCTGCCACCTTTACGCAAAGCAGGACCAGCTTTACTGTGGTCTGTGGTAGGTTTTGGTGTGGTCACAATAATTTTTGGGTTGTCTCGTTTGTTTTGGCTGTCACTGCTGATGTTGGCATTGAGTGGCGCACTTGACAGTATTAGCGTTGTCATTCGCCATACTTTAGTTCAGATTCGGACACCTGACTATTTACGCGGTCGAGTGGCTGCCATCAATAATGTGTTTATCAGCGCCTCGAATGAGTTGGGAGGTTTTGAATCAGGTTTGACTGCTGCTTTGTTTGGTCCAGTCATGTCTGTGGTAGGCGGTGGAATTGGGACGATTGTCGTGGTGATGGCGGTGGCTGCGATTTGGCCAGGGATTCGGAAGTTGGGGGCGTTGCATGAGTATGAGTAGTTAGTTTTAGCGTTTCAATGTTGTTTAAACTAACCTACAAGCTTGTGAGGTAAAATACTCAGTTTATACTTTTTTCATGGGCAAAACGTCGCAATTATTACCCATGCTATTACTAACCCAAGTTGCTAGTTATCAGCTTTCACGTATTTTGCAGGCGTTAAGCGTAAGCGTAAGCGCACGCTAAAAGCGAACGCGCAGCGTGGCCTTTGGCGCTTAGGTCTGGCGTAGGCAATCGCCCACAACAAGATGTACGGTTGCGCGACGCGCAACCGTTACTCAAGCTTAATTTTCAACTATTTAGAACTTCTCAGACATCCTCTTAAAAGCTATCCATTACCCGGATCTTTCTTAACATTTCACCGAAAGTAGGCGGGAGTAGGGTTGTAAAGGAAGAGTCCAGTAGGAGGAGTTGACATGGAGAAGTAGATGTGTATCGAACAGAAACATTAATGTAGGCGAGTGCGCGGTTGTATTTGTTGTATTGCCGAATGCAAGTATTTTGCATCGTCGTTGACTCGTCGATTGTGAGTGCCGCGAATCAGTAAATGAGAATTAACCGGACGCTCCAGGCAAAATAAATCATAGATGTCGCCCCTGCATGACAACCATGTCACCGTTGTTAACAGTGGCGAGCGCGATTCTAGTTTTCTGTGCGGTTTGCTAGCGCGGTGAACAAGCATGTAGCAGTTGCACCAGCATGACTCCAGCCAGGAATACTGCCAACACTTTAGCGAAGCGGGGGATACGCATCGCATGACTCCTTATAAAGTAAAAAATCGAACGAAATAAATTTTTTATTTTATGCTCTTTTTTTGGGCAAAACCTCAATAATAGAATCATAGCAATCCCACTTCAATGACGGGCATTTGCAATAATTCTTCAATAAAAGGTTGAAACTATGACGGCGAAAGCAACCTATCAGTTTGCAGGCAAAACCATCCTGATTACAGGCGGTGCGGGAGATATTGGCAAGGCAACTGCACACCGTTTTGCCGCTAATGGCGCAGGTGTAGTCCTACTGGATTTGAATGAAGCGAAGATGGCAGATGTGGCTGAGGAACTAAAAGAGTACAACGTTCCAGTCGCTACGTTTTCTTGTGATGTTACGGCTGCTGATGATGTTGCCAAAGCTTTTAGTGGTGCTGTTCAGCAGCTTGGGCAAATCCACTATGTTTTTAACAACGCTGGCTATCAAGGAGTGTTTGCCAAAACGGACGAATATCCCGAGGACGATTTTCAAAAGGTCATTAACATTAACGTAGTCGGCGTTTTTCACGTTCTCAAGGCGGCTGCCCAGCATTTACGTGATGCAGGTGGAGGTGCGATCGTCAACACCGCAAGTTATGCAGGGGTAGTTAGTCCGCCAAATATGCTGGCATATGGCGCTTCAAAATTCGCGGTGATTGGAATGACTCAGACAGCAGCGAAAGATTTGGCTCCCTACGGCATCCGGGTGAATTCACTGTCTCCTGCGCTCATCGGTCCCGGTTTTATGTGGACGCGGCAAACAGAATTGCAGGCAGCAGTAGGATCACAGTACTTTGATGCCAATCCCAAGGTGGTTGAGCAACAGATGATCGATTCAGTGCCAATGCGGCGTTTGGGAAGTCTTGAGGAGGTGGCGAATGGGGTAGCGTTTCTGATGAGCGAGGAAGCAAGTTATATTACCGGGTTTAACTTGGAGATTACTGGCGGGCAATAGAAAATAGAGACAAGAGGTTTGCGGTTGGAGGTGTATAGTCGGTCGCAGCTTTCTGTATGCAGGGTAATGTCAGAGCACTTCTAGTCGAGTTGATCGCTGTACTCTGTTGACAAAGAATGAACCAACCCCAGCATAAGATTGTTTCAATTACTGGGAATATGTCCCACTGTGGGCGTGCAGGTCGCTACGAAGTGGTTATGCATTTTACTGATGAAGCAGCTGCCCAAGCGATTCTTGCTAAAATTTAGTACTAGTTGCCTTTGAAGGAGTGATATCCCAGACTTGGCACGATGGATTTAAAAATTGCTGCGATTGCCTTTGGCACTGCGCCTCGCGCAATCGCGCCAGTGAATCAAGCAATTCTCTTGACTCGAAATTCCTGTGATTTTAGGTAATACCCAGGTGTAGGGATGATATACGGAAAATTGTTATATATAGCGGTTCTCACTTCGGTGCAATACAGTCGTCACCTCACCCCGCATTTGCTGACGCAAACGCTCCCCTCTCCTTACTAAGGAGAGGGGTTGGGGGGTGAGGTTGAAAAATGTACTTCATGCAAACGAGAACCGCTATAAATACCCTGTAACGAGATAGTTATATAGAGAGTTTCTGTATAATATCTGTACCAAGGGTGTTCTGTATAAAAATTCTGTATAAATAACCTGTACAAGATAGTCAGATGGAAAGTTTCAGTGTAATAACGTAATTATGTGTAAATGAAAATCTCGACACAAACCGAAAACTGTAGCTACGACACACAATACTTAATTGAAGAAATTACAGATAGTGCCATTCACATCAATTTGGCATTTAAAAAAATCGTAAGTGTTCAGTCGAAAAGAGCCTATAGAGAGCAAATATGCAATTTAAGTCAGGGCGAATTATCAAAGTTCAAATGGATAATATCTGGTTGTGTCAATGTAGACTTTACTTGGTATCTACATGCTGTTGAGAGACAGGAGACAGATAAGGTTGGTGATATTGATAACATTACAAAACCCATTCTGGATTCTTTAATTGGTCCAAATGGAGTTTTAATTGATGATGCTCAAATCAGAGCACTATACACATATTGGCTATCACACAATGAGTTGGTCGAAGATAATTTGCTAAAAATTAAAATCTCATTCAACAATGATAATTGTCTGGAGAAATCAAACCTGATATTTATTCAATATGCTAACGCCATTTGCTTGCCGGTTAATGTCGAACCTACTGACCACAAGCAGCTTTTGGGGGCATTATTGCTTGTGAAGAGTAGGCAAAGACAGAGAACTGCTGCAAAAAGTATCAGATTTATCGGTGGAAACGTTGACAACTATTTGGTTTTATCACCTTGGGATTTTCATCGCACTAGGTTAAATGAGTTTCCTTCTTCTAATATTTATTCAGTTTCCAGTTTTAAGGAACTTTGTCGCAACAACGGCTTAACGTTCTTAGCAATATTAAGATTGATGCGAGAAGCTCGTGGTGGCACATAACAAGCGCGATAAGCCGGAGGCTTGACGCTGCGCGATCGCCCTTCCAGCATGGATTCTTACAGAAAGCGATCGCCAAATTACAGCATAGATTTACAGTGCGGTCATCTCTTGGTACTGCTCCCATTTCACAAAAATCAGATAAGACTGATATATTTAAGGCAAATAATTATCATCCAATAATTGTGCAAGAGTGTAAAGACATTTTTCTGGAAAAATCATTAAATCGGTTTTCACTTGCACAAAATCAACCGCACTTTGATAAATATTCTCTAAGTCATCCTGTAATTTATTCATTAAATTCGTGGTTAAATGATTATTTAAGTCATATCTAAATGTTTTAATTTCTCCAAGCCAATGACGATAGTTTCTTTCATATTCTACATGCCAATATTGGAGTAATAATATATGAATAATAATTTGCCTTAAAAGACTTTTTGCTTTAGCTAAATCTCTTTTCCCCAAACTAATTAATTCCTCAATTAAATTTTCTAAATCAAGTTGGTTAAATAGTTTTTGTTTTAATAACTTAATAGTTTCTTCTAGCCATAAACTATTATCAGTTTCATAGAGCTTTTTTAAGTTGGTAGTAATTGTCATATTTTTAGCTTATACCTACATTCCATAATTTCATCATACACAATTACAAATTTCTAGATGCAAACCACCAACTGGAGTTTAGACTAATTTTGGCTTTAAAACCGCCAAACCCTTATCCAGACTTCTTTTCCAATTTAGAACCGCTTTCGGATTCCAAAATGTAAAATCCTTATTGATTTAAGCAACCCCTGTTGAGAGCAAACAACTATGATTGTTAGCATAGCCCCAATAAGTAACTCGATAGGTGTATGAAAATCAAAACAATCATTCATCCAGCAGAAGAAGGGGGCTATTGGGCAGAGGTTCCCGCACTTCCCGGTTGTATTACTGAAGGAGATACGATGGAGGAGGTGATGGCTAATTTAAAGGACGCTATTGAAGGTTGGCTCGATGTTGCTAACAGTCATTATGCAATTGAGTCAACAGATCAAGTTGTCGAAATTGCTATATGAAATCGAAATCAAGATTTGAAAGTCGGAACCTTGAGAGCTTTGATGAAAATAGCCCAGCTAACTGAGGAAGATTTACTCTAATTTTGATGTTGAAGTATTGTAGGCGATGGTGTTTTGTCAACGAACGGCTTTAAGGGCATCGTACAATAACTTATATCGCTTAAAACCTGCTTCATACACAGCATTTACTTGCGGCTGTACCACACTCGCATCCTGCGGCAGAATCTTAAATGCAGCTTCTAAATTGGAATATGCACCAACCCCCACCATTGCCAAAATCGCTGCTCCGTAAGCTGCTCCTTCTTCAGCTTTGGGAGCAATGAGTTCTGTTTGCAAAATATCTGCTAAAATTCGTAACCAGATGTTGGATCGCGCACCTCCACCTGTTGCCAAGAGTTGATGAACGGGAGCGATCGCGCTGATAACTTCCAATGCTTCCCGCAAGCTAAATGCAACGCCCTCAAGAACAGCACGAATAATATCTGGCTGCGTATGAGCCAATGACAGATTCACCCAAGCACCGCGAGTATCTGGATCGAGATGGGGACTACGCTCTCCTGAAAGATGGGGCAGAAATAGAACACCACGAGCACCGGGCAATGATCGCTCTGCCATATCCATCAGATCAGTATAGGGAACATTCGCTGCAAACGTATCCCGATACCAACGCAGAGAACCACCTGCCGCCAGCGTCACTCCTAGCTGATGATAGCCACCATCCACATGACAGAACAAATGCACCCGACCTTCTGGATCGGGAATTGGGCGCTGGCACGGTGCAAAGATAACTCCCGACGTGCCAATACTCAGACTGCCCTGGTTCAGGTTGCTTGATGAGATACCCAGACCGATCGCCGCTGCTGCATTGTCGCCTCCGCCTGCAACCACAGGTAATCCGGCTGGTAGTCCCACGCGGGTGGCTATTTCTGATTTTAGCCGTCCGGCGATCGCCGTAGACTCGATTACTGGGGGAAACAACGCTGGGTTGAGATTGAGAGCATTGAGAATATCCGTATCCCATTGCCGAGTCGCCAGATTCAGACACCCAACACCGGACGCATCGGATGGTTCTGTCACTGACTCACCAGTTAGCACATATCCTAAATAATCTTTTGGTAAAAGAATCTGCCAAAGCCGAGCATATGCTTGTGGTTCTTCAGTCCGCAACCACACAAGCTTGGGAAGCTGAAATCCTGTAATCGCCGGATTTCCAGTACGCTGGATCAACTCCTGACGGGGAATGGTGGCTTCAATCGCATCAACGGCTTTACCAGTGCGCTGATCATTCCACAAAATTGGTGGTCTAATGACTTTACCCTCTGCATCCAGAGGAACCATACCATGCATTTGTCCTGACAAACCCAGAGCAATCGCTCGGTGTCCATCTAGCTGTTGAGCAACATCGAACAGGGCATCCAGACTCGCCTCGACCCAATCTGATGGGTTCTGTTCCGTCCAACCGGGCTGTGGGATTAACAGGGGATAGCTTCTGGTTTCTTTTGCGATAACTTGCCCTTGTAGTAGGTCTACTGCGATCGCCCGCACTCCTCCTGTACCCAGATCTAAGCCCACAACGACGTCAGTCAATTCCCCCTCCCAAATTCTCAATCTAGTGAAGGACTTCAAAACTTGAAACTTCTTTTAGTCTAATCTTCTCACATAAATGTATGAAAAACTTCCTAAACTTTTTGAAAATCGCACTACCAGTAATTACTCTTTACTCTGTTTAATAATCGCAGTTATTTCTTCAAAAACTAAATCAGCAGAGTGTTGAACAACAGAACTTAATTCTAGTCCAAAATCAAGATTTTCGGCTTCAATTAAGTAAACAGTCACCTCTTCGGGAAAGTCTTCTTTAAAGATTTTCCTACCTGCGGCTAAAGCATGATCCCAGCGAAAATCATGCAAATTATAACTGGGTTCTGGCAAAGCTTCAAGTTCTTTTCCAGGAACTTTAAATATAGCCCCTGGTTCAGAATCAGTTGAACTGGCATCAATAATAATTAACTTTTTGCTACCTCTTGCCTGAAACATGACTTCCATCCCTGCAGTACCACAGTCATAAACTTGCACATCAGGAAGAGGATATTGAGCAAGGTATTGCTGTAAGCGTTGGGCAATGAGTACGCCTACAGCGTCATCACTACGATTGAGATTACCGCAACCAATGATTGTGAGCATTTTAGATCTAACGGCTAATAGCTAAACAATTGAGTGTTACACTACCATAAACGCAAAGAACTTATATTTTATGAATTTAAAAGATCAAAATTGGAAAAATTTCACGACTAACCATTTGCGTGACTGGCATGGAATTTGGACAAAATACTCTCCCCAAGGTGAGGTGGCAGAATCGTTTCAAAGTCTCAGAAGCTTTCGGAGTAATTCAAATGAAACCGAAATCGTTCAAAAGAATCACTACGCATACAGTGATCGCAGAAGAGTAGAACAAAGTTGGCAATATAATCAACTCTCGAATAGCTTATCTAATGGAGTTTTTATTCCAGAAATTGAATCAATGAGGGCAAATTTCTTTGAATCAGGTCATGCTGCTTGGGTTTCAACTAAGTTGAAACCAGATTCATATTTTGCCGTTGAACTATTTTTTAAATATCAGGAATTAAGAAATTGTGTAGGTATCGTTTATGATAAGGCTGGTAGTTTGTTCAGAACGGCAAATATTCGCGAAGATAGTACTGGCTTTCCTAGTCAATACTGGTCAAATGAAACCAATCAATTGCCAGAGTGATATTTGAGCGGTAATTGGCAAGGAACTGCTGTGACTATGACTCCAGATTTCAAAATTTCTCAGCCTGTCGCGACTCAGTTACACTGGGTTGGGGAAGGACACAAAACTTTCTTTTTGCCTGATGGCGTTTCTATCAGTTGTCCAGGCAAAGTGAGTGTTGGCACTTCCTTTACGGCAGCTAACTGGTTAGTGAAAGCCTCCGAGATGCAACAACTGCTTGTCAACTATGACGAGTGTGGAGATTTTTCCGCACTGACGCTGGAACTATTGTACCTTTGAATACGTCTAAGTAGCAGGGCTGTTTCATCCTCTAAAAGATGTAAAATTGCAAGCATCAAGGGGATGAAAAATAATGGATGCCAATCTGATTGAACAACTGCGGCAAGTCAAAGACTTTCGGACAAAAGACGGTCGAAGACACCCACTGTGGTTAGTATTGTTGTTTGTAATTATGGGAACTATGAGCGGGTATGTTGGCTATCGTGCATGGGGGGATTTTGTAAAAAGGCATCGTCGGATATTGATTGAAAAGTTTGAAATACAAAAACACGGTGTTCCTTCATACTCAACAATCCGACGCATACTCATGGGAATAGACTTTGACACACTTGCCGTGACCTTCAATCAGTGGGCACAAAACTACGTTGATTTGCAGGTATCAGAGTGGTGTGGGATTGATGGTAAAAGTATTAAAGGGACAGTCCAAGACTATAAAAGTGAGTATCAAAACTTTGTGAGCATTGTCTCCGTATTTGCACAGCATAGAGGACTAGTTCTAAGTATGGACAAATTGGAAAATAAGCAAGGTAGCGAAATTACGACCGTTCAAAATCTGATTGCAGCATTAGACATCGAAGGTGCTGTATTTAGCTTGGACGCTCTACATTGCCAAAAAAAACTTGCAAATTAATTATTGACACCGGTAACGACTACGTAATTGCAGTCAAAGGCAATCAACAAAACTTGCATCGTCAGATTCAACGCAACACAGCTAACACCAGACCGACAAGTCGTTATATCGCAAGCGAACGAACTCGAAATCGAGTTACAACACGCACCACAGAAGTTTTCAATGATTTAACTGGCATTAATCAACAATGGACTGGGCTAAAGTCTTTAATTAAGGTTGAAAGACTAGGTACTCGTGCAGGCAAACCGTATCATCAAGTTGTTTATTATATAAGCAGTCTTATACGTTCAGCAGTTGATTTCGCCTGCGGGATTCGCGGACATTGGGGAATTGAAAATCGCCTCCATTGGGGAGGCAGCGCTGTGGGCGGGTTCCCCGACTTGAGGCGACTGCCATTTAAGGATGTAGTTTTTGATGAAGACAACTCGACTATACGCACGGGAAATGCTCCTGCGAATCTCTCAATTGTGCGATCGCTCGCACTGAATATTTTGCGTCGAAATGGTTATTCTTCCATCACCTCCGCTTACAGATTTCTATCCAACGATATTGACAAACTCTTATACCTTGTGGGATGAAACAGCCCTGGTCTAAGTAGGGGAAGCACTTTTCATACTCTCAGTGTGGGTATTCTGTAAAAGGCACTAACATTTAAATTGGTGTTGAAAATCTAACAAGGAGATACGTCAATGGCAGATCTATTGAAAGTCACAAACTCACAAGGAACAAATTTCAAACAGAGTCTTAAGGACTCAAGTGATCTGGGAGTTTGTGAGAAGTTTAATGTCAGCAGTGGCAGGTCTTTTAGAGTTAAAGAAAGAGTAGAGGCAGACAAAGACCACTATAGAGTCACTCTGTTTGATAAACTTGGAAATCCTGGATGTTCTCAATTCGACACTTGGTATGTCTTTAAAAACCACGTCAATATCCAACCAGAAACATCTGGTTCTGTTGCAGACGTGGTTGTTATCAATGCTTCGAGTGGTCTGAATGTTCGGGAACAACCGGGCACGAGTGCTCGTGAACTTGGTAAGATTCCCAATGGGTCAAGAGTCTCTGTATACGGTGAAGGTAAAGATAGTAACGGTTTTCGTTGGATTAAGGTTAAATCTAACCAATGGGTTGCTTCTGAGGGCTGGGTGGCGACTGAGTTTCTAAAGATTTTATCAGTTCAATAAACTTGTAGACCGTATTGTGAGGATTGTCATTAGTCATGAGCCACTAAACCACAAAAGACTAATGACTAATGACAGTCTTGTGGGTTTGCCCTGATGTTCGCCAGTAACTTAAACGGGTAAGACTTAGGAAAACCGTGTGGATATCTTAGCTGTTTCTGTGTCTTCACATTTAGCATTAATTCTGAGGTATTTTTTTTGTTTTACGCTCTACAAAATTAGAAAAAATGATGAGATTTTGACAATAGATTTAAGTTATTTGATGAATTTAAAAATTACATCAAAAATAATCACATAACAGAAAAATTTTATACTCAAAATTTATCTATATAGGACTCATATTTTATTTTTGATGAACCGAGGTATACTTTTATTGCTTCTTCCCTGTTAAGCGTTCTCTGTCTCTACGAGTGATTCACCAAATCAAACCGGATTCCTATAGGAGTAAGAAGTTAGTTAAGACATGTTTGTTTATTTATCTTATTGTAATGAATCTGCATCAGTAAATAATTTCTTCACTTCTTGAAAAGACTTTAAGAGTATAAAAAATCATATTAAAATAGTATATTAATTAACTTTAACCTGATATCAAGCATTTCTAATAAAATATAAACTAGCAATTAATAGAGTATTTTGGGTTTACTATTGGGATATTGCAACAAAAAGTTTTTTGACAGCAGTTTTCAATTTATCCTCAAAGACTTCAAAGCAAAATGAGTTTTTAGTCATTTTAAGTCCTGAGTAATGTCTGAAGGAATTTATTTGGCAATGGAACAATGACCGATGACACACTTGAAGAATTAGTCAAAGAAATCAGCCGTTATGAGGCAATTATCTCTGAGTGGGATGAAACTTACAGAGGTGTCGTCGTAGGTTTAAAACGAGCCATTGAAGCATTACACAAAGAGGCATTGACACGTTTAATTAAGACTGTGAAGCAAGAATCCATGCCAGCTTTACGTAATGCTGTTAAAGACGAAGTTGTGTATGGAGTGCTGCTTTATCACGAACTTGTAAAGCCTCCTATACCACCGCTAACGCAACGTATTCAGCAAGCGCTTGATGAAGTCCGTCCTGGTTTAAAAAGTCATAACGGTGATGTGGAATTAGTGGATATTAAACCACCAGATACAGTTGAAGTCAAATTAATTGGAGCTTGTAGTAATTGTCCGACTTCAACTGTGACTTTATCTCAAGGAATTGAGCAGGCAATCAAGTCGTATTGTCCAGAAATTGTTAATGTGCTTGCTGTACGTTGACGAGTTGATCATGACTAGCCGTCAACTCTAAGCCCTATGTCCTTCGGACATAGGGCTTAGCGAGTGTCAAAGGACTTTACTACAGATGGAAGCTTTGCCTAAAGGGCAGTCGGTTTCGCCACATCTCGTATGAGTTGAGACGGGTTGTAGGTATCTGTAACAACTTGCGGACAACGCATACAAGCTGTCTTACCTTCCTGCTGCCACCAACGACAATTTCGCCGGATAGAACAGGGTGGAAGTTCCTCAGTCACTACAGATAAATTCTCTACAATTCGCTGTGCCAAACGACAATCTTTACCGTCAAAATGCATACAGCCCGATTCTATACAGCGTCCTGCCGTCCGAAAAATTTCTGCTGGTGTAGCAGGGCTAGACTTTGCTATTAGTTCATCCGTGACAGGCTGCGGCTGCTTGAGATAAGCTATACGGGGTTGTGCCACCGTCCCACTGACCACACCAAAGACAACACTATCTCCTGATTCTGGTCTAGCGCTGGGGCAAAGTGTAGTATTCTCAGTCGCAATGTTTTCTATCAATCGAACCTCCAGCGAAGAGTATCTTTGTTAAGGCTCGAAGATTATGCTTTTGAGGCTGAGTCTTTTAGGTAGTCAGGAGCAACCATTATCCCAAGTACAATCGGCGGACAAACAGGTTTGGGAGTTGGTTGAGGAACTGCTATCTTACCAGTTATAATTGGTAAACAAATACTAGATTTAGAAAGTTCTGCCACCGCACCACCTAGAATGCTTTGTGCTTCTGTTTCAGCCAAAACCAACAAAGCATCTTCTGAATCTATAACTTGGCTGCGTCGTTCAACTGCATTCTTCACGGCATCATCAATCAGGTCATTTATTTCAAATCTGCCGTTGTAGTTTACTTTGTTTGGGTTCATTTTTACTGTCCTGGGAATTATGAGTAGTGTTAGGTTCAAAAACTAAACCGCGTAATTGCCTAATTTGTTATTAGACAAAATTATACTAATATCCAATAACTTAATTTAGCAAAATAGATCATATTATTTAACAATAAGCATCAAAAAACTTGCTCATTGAGGGTATTGCAAACTTAAGAAATTCTGTCAAGTTTCTTCTCTATTTTTCATTCAGTAATTCTTTTAAAGCGAGGAATTGCCAATTTGTGAAAGTGCGATCTGCACTCCGCGCAGACGCTTGAAGGCGTATCGCATCCCCTTATACCAAGTTGCATTCAAATGCGTAATATCATGTCTGGGTAGTTGATGCAGTTTACTGCCTTGATTGGCAGGTGTCCGGCTGATTTCGCGGATTGTGCACGGCAGGGTTAGATGTGGAGGCAACTAGAAAGATGTCTCCATTGGGAGTTATCTGCCATCCGGTGGCTTCGATAATTGGAGTGTCGGATTTGGTAGGTAAAGTCTGAGTAGTGATTTCAGTATGGGGTTTTGTCTGTCCAATCTGCTGTTGCACTGTTAGGCGGCGGCGGTCTTGCCACTCGGCGTCATCGTCTAGTTCTTGTTCTGGAGTGGGCGGTAAGCCACCGCGACCTGTGACGACAAAAGAATTACCTTGGTCTGCCGGACAACCTTGGGCAATCAAGCCAGAACGATCTACGACATTGACTGGTAATTCTACTAATCCCGAAGTGGGATCTAGATCGGGTCTAGTGATTTGCACATTACCGCTTAACTCGCGAGTAGCCCCGGTGGCGGTGATATCACTTGTTTGAAGAGAAGCGACCTCCCGAAACTGAATGCCAAAGATACCTTGAGTATTGATTCTGACATTTCCGCCCCGGAAGTTATCCGAGTTGGCGCTGATGTCACTATTTTGAAAACCAACCAGGACATCGGTATTAATATTGATGTTGCCGCCGATAACGTTTTCTCCTGTGGCGTTGGTGATGATGTTGCTATTGCGAGTGATGATCAAATCTTGTGAGTTAATGTTAATTGTCGCCTGTTCCCTAGTAGGGTCAACTTTAGGGCTGCGTGTATTAGCGCTGAGTGAGGCATTGTTGTTTAAACGGATAGAGCGAGCATTTAATGTCATGTTGCCTGCAGTTCCTGTTCCACGACTCTCTACAATTATTCCTGCCCCATCTTGCACAAGCAAGGTATTGGTTGTGACTGTAAGATCACCCCCATCTCCTGTTGAGTAAAAATCTGCACCAGTAGTTAAAACACTGGCAGCCCGACCATCAAGGCTTTTACCAATGATTTGCACATCTTGGGCTTCAACCCTTAAAGAACCCCCCTTGCCCGCACCGTAAGTACTAGCATTTATCAGTGACCCATCTCGCACTAGCAAGGTATTGGTTTTGACCGTAATATCACCTGCATCTCCTGTTGAGTTTAAATTTGCACGAGCAAACAAGGCACTGGGAAACTGACCATCAGCGCTTGTACCAATCAGTTGCACATCTTGGGCATCAACCCTCAAAGAACCCCCCTTGCCCGCAGCACTAGTGCCAGCACCTATCTGTGCCCCACTCTCAAGCCGCAAGGTGCTAGCACTGATACTGACATCACCTCCCTGTCCATTTGCTCCTGATAGCACCTGATTACCAATTGAACTATTGTTAAGGTTTATTGCCCCGGTAGCATTAACCGAAATATCTCCCGCTTGAGTACCAACTGTCCCCAAACTTTGCCCTATTCCAGCGCTGAGGAAACTTCTTCCCGTCATCTCTAAATTCCGGGCATTAACCGCAATACTACCGCCACCGCCTGACCTAACATTAACTCCCGCACCATTCGTCAGCGATACATCACCTCTTTGCACTCCCACAGGAAAACTCAAGCTACC